>JAUYUF010000067.1 GCA_030694835.1 Flavobacteriaceae bacterium
GATCTGTTGTTCTTTAATTTTATATTGATATCGTTTCCTTATTAAATTAAGATTTATAAACGATAAAAGAATCAAGATAATTTCAAAAAGTATTATAACCCAAATTACTTGAATTAATAGGGGTAATGATAGATATATTGAAATTAAATCATTAAAAAATTCTTGCATAAAATCTATTTTTTCTGCATCAATATTCGTTTAATTCTCATAATTAATTCATTGGGACTAAAAGGTTTACTCATAAAATCTGTTGCTCCAAGATTAAATGCTTTTAAAACCATTTCTTCTTGTCCTGCAGCAGAAAAAACTATAATTGGAGTATCTCTTTTTAAAGTGTCCTTAACATAGGATATTACTTCTAATCCGCTAGAAAAGGGCATCATAATATCTGTTAAAATTATATCTGGGTTGCTAGATTCAATGAGTCTTTGAGCTTCATTGCCATCAGCAGCCATAAAAGTTTCATATCCTTCTTTTTCAAGTCGGAATTTTAATAGTAACGACAAGGTTTTATCGTCTTCAGCTAATAATACTTTATCTTTCATATGTGAATATTTTATTTGTTTTAATAATGTCACCCCGAAAAATCGGGACAGGTTATGGAATACGCCAGTTTGATTAAAATATTTTCATCAAAGTTTACTTCACTAAATTTTATTTGTTTAAGTGTTCAGTGATTGCTTTGCAATTGTGTTTTTGCAAACAGGGCTATTTCATATGTTTATTTTAATATTTTAATTTCTTGATTAATTTCACTTTCAATCTGATTAAAAAGTGATTTACATTTTTGAAATAAATCTGAAATTTGCGCTACATTTATTTGATTCTTACTTTTGTAGTCTATTTCAGCAATTAAAGGTATAAGTTTATTAATACTTAACATACTTATACTTGGTTTAATTTTGTGTGTTACTGCATATACATTTTCCCAATTTTGATTTTCAATTTCAATTCCGCAATTATTAAGAAAATCTTCAAAATCGGTTAAAAATGATTTTAATATTGTTTCAATAATGTCTTTATCATTAAAGGTTTCTTCTTGTAAGAATTTTAAATCTAATAATTTATCTTCATTAATTTCTGTTTCTTCTTTATTGCTTTCTTTAATTAATTTTGATTCAGTGGTGTATTTAAGAATCATTTCATGTAAAACTTCTGCATCAAAAGGCTTAAAAATATAATCATTCATTCCTCTTTTTATAGCATTTTCGGCTTCTTTACGTGATGCATGAGCTGTCATTGCAATAATTGGAATCTGATTATAATTAGAATTTTTTGAAGAACGAATAGCAGAAGTTGCTTCTAATCCATTCATAATTGGCATTTGGATATCCATTAGAACAATATCAAAAGGATGCAATTCAAGAAGCTCCATTGCTTCTTGACCATGATTTGCGATTTCAACTTCACAGCTCCAACGAGTTAATCGAGTTTTTGCTAATAATTGATTTGTCTTATTGTCTTCAACCAATAGTACTTTTAATTTAAGTGGAGGTAATTCTTCTTTTTTAATTTGAGGCAGTATTTGTGCTAATGATACGGAGCTGGCATCTGCCATTTTAAATGGTATTTTAATTTTAAAGGTACTTCCAACTTCAACTTCGCTCTCAACATTTATTTCACCATTCATAGAATCAACTAATTTTTTAACAATAGACAAACCAAGTCCAGTGCCACCATATAATCTAGTTGTGCTGTTTGATGCTTGCTCAAATGAATCAAAAATTGTATCTAATTTACTTTGTGGTATTCCAATACCGGTATCTTTAATTTCAAAAGTTATGGTAACTTCTTTGTGTTGAGTAATTATACTTTTAACATAAATTGAAACTTCTCCTTTTTCAGTAAATTTTATTGCATTTCCTACCGTGTTTAACATTATTTGTTGGATACGTGTTGTATCTCCAATAATCAATTGAGGCACTTTAGAATTGATAAATAATTCTAATTCAATTTTTTTATCAGAAGCATTAACATTTAGCAATTTAACAACTTCGTGTAAAGTGTCATGAATATTGAATTCTACATTTTCTAAAAATATTTTACCAGATTCTAATTTTGCAAGGTCCAGAATATCATTAATTAGAGTTAGTAGTAATTTTTCAGAGTTTTTAATAGTTACTAAATGCTCTCTTTGTTCGGTTGTTAAATCTGTTTCTAGCAGTAAATCAGTAAAGCCAATTAAAGCGTTCATTGGAGTTCTAATTTCATGACTCATATTAGATATAAATTCTTCCTTAATTTTTAATGAATTCTCAGCATCTTGTTTTGCATGAACCAATTGTTCTTCAAATTCTTTTTTTGAAGTAATATCAGATTGAATTGCAACGTATTGAAATGGTATATTATTTTCATCAACAAATGGGATAATAGTAGAATCTACCCAATAAAATTCTCCTGTTTTTGATTTATTTCTGATTTCTGTTCTTAGTACTTTTCCACTTTTAATAGTATCCCATAAGTTTTCAAAAAAATCAACTGGATGATATGCAGAATTTACAAGGTTCATTTTACTTGCAAGAAGCTCTTCTCTAGAGTACTTAGAAATATCGCAAAATTTCTCATTTACATTAGTTATAATTCCATCTTTATTAGCAATAGCAACAATTGATGATTGGTCTAATGCATATTTATAATTATTAAGTTCTGCTGTGAGTTGTTTTTCTGTGGTTACATTATAGTACATCCAAAAGTGCCCTTTATAAACACCTGTTTCAAAAATTGGAATATAATCTCTTTCATATATATTTCCATTTTTAAATTTAACTTCTTCTTTTCTAACAAGTTTTCGGTTATTTAATAGTGTAAATACACGGGATAAATTTCGAGATGGATTTTCAAAATGCGCTAAATTTTCTTGGGCTAATTCATTAGCTGTCTTTCCAATAAATTGATTTAATGGAGTGTGAATATCGAAAATATTCAGATATCGTTGGTTAGCATAAACAATTTTACCATTTTCATCAATAAGTAAAATACCAGCATCAATATTTTTAAATAGTGAAGATAAAGTTTGAACTAGTTTTACATATTTTAATTGCTTTACTTTTGCTTTACTGATGTCGCGTCCAATTACATAATAACAATTAAACAAACCATTGGTAAAAATGGTTTTAACCTCTTGTCCAATCCACAATTCCTCACCTTTCTTATTAACAGTAATAAACTCTAAATAGGTATTTTCTTTTTTATGTTTTAATTGATTGTTATAAAAATTTAGAACATAATCTTTATACTCTTGATGAACAAAATCAATATAATGAGTGTTTAAAATTTCTTGAACGGTAACTCCTAAAGTGTCTAGTAACTTATTGTTTGCGTAAGTAATATAACCATCTGCATTTATGGTGTATATAAAGTCGTTTGAGTTTTCAATTAATTCGTAAAAAAGATAATTGGCATCATTTGTTTGCATAAACAATTATTAAATAATGAAATATTTTTTAGAAGTTTTTCAAATATAATAAATTAAAGAGCAAAAAAAACCACAACCTATAAATATAAATTATAGATTGTGGTTTTAAAGTGTATAGTAATTAAGTTGCTAAAGTTATTTTTTTGATGCAATATTATATTCTTCATATAATTGAAGAATATTCATAATAGCGCTAATTAAGTCTTTAGTTTCTAATAAAATACCAAAGTATAAAGTGCTGTTTTTTGGACTTGATTCTTCTGTTCTAATTCTAGAAACTTGTTTTTCAATAGAGTTAGATACATCTAAAAATAGACCTTGTTTTTCATTTATTATACCCGAAAGAAGATCAAATGACTTAGTTTCAAAAGCAGCTTCAATAGATTTTAACATATCTGTTAATTCTTTATTGATATATTTTAAATCAGTAATTTGACTTTCCTTTAAATTAGGATGATTATTTTGTACATGTTTATGACTTGATTTTGAAATATAACTGATTGATTGAGCCACATCTTGTAAATAACCTAATACCATAATATAAAATCGACTAGCATTTACAGACGAATCATCTAACGATTTGATAAAATAGAAAACGTCATCTTTTAACTCGTCAATTTCTTCATTTAGTTTTTTTACGTGTTTGTTTGTTTTAGTCAGTTTATTTAAATCATGTGTGCTTAAATCTTCAACTACATTAGTATATAGTTTATTTACACGTTTTACAACCTGTGAAATATGTTCAGAACTTTCAGTAATAACATTTTGAATATTTTTTAAATCTGAATTTTTTATGAATTTTTTGCGCTCAGTTTCTTTATATTTTTTTGCATGTGATAAGTAATTCCTCACTATATTGAATAAAACAAACATAAGTAATACTGCTATAACGGCACCACCGCCAATATGAATAAAATATGTAAATATAGCAGCAGCAGAAAATGCCATGAAAGCGGTAAAGAACCAACCGCCAATAACACTTAATACTCCAGAAACTCTATAAACAGCACTATCTCTGCCCCAAGCTTTATCAGCTAAAGAAGTACCCATAGCCACCATAAATGTTACATATGTAGTAGATAATGGAAGTTTTAATGATGTGGCGAAAGCAATAAGAATCCCCGCTACCATTAAATTAGTAGATGCTCTGACCATATCAAAAGCAGGCATTTCATAAGTTTTGTTTTTAGGAAGCTCAATAACAGGCTTCTCAAATTTACTACCAATCCAATTTTGAATTGATTTAGGCATTATTTTTTCAGAGTATTTGGCTGAGTTTACAAAAAATCGAACAATTCCTCTAGACAAAGGATTTGGCTCAAAACGCTCATGACCATGATCTTGACGGGCTAAGTTAACCTCTGTAGCGGCGACTGAACGGGCTTTTTTAGAAAACCATAAAGTTAAAACCATTACGACTCCAGCTATTAAAAGAAAAATAGTAGGTGTAGGAACTTTTCCCGCTAATGCCTCCATACTATATTCATTAGCTAATACGCCTGAAGCACTCCATGCTTCATAAGAATTAAAAGCAGCTATTGGAACCCCAATAAAGTTAACTAAGTCATTTCCTGCAAATGCCATTGCTAATGCAAAGGTTCCTGCTACAATAATTATTTTATAAATATTTACTTTGAATAAGGCAATTAATAAATAGGAAAGAGCAGCCCAAATAACAAAACCGGCGCCAAAGATTAATAACTTATGGCTTTCAAAATAACTGCCAAAAAGATCAAAAGAAGTCCCTTTAAAACTCTTTAATACGATAAAATAAGTAATTGAAATTAAAGATAATCCAGCAAAAATAGCAGCATAATATTTTGGTTTTTTCTCGAAATTAAATGTGAGTAATAAACGAGTTAAAAATTGAACTAATGCTCCAATAGTAAATGCTATAACTACAGATATTAAAATACCTGATATAATTTCTACTGCTTTTGCTTGATTTATAAAATCTAAAATGTTATTATAGTTAAGTTGACTGTCTGCAGAAATTTTTATTAAAGCCATTGCAACCGCTGCGCCAAGTAATTCAAAAACAATTGAAACGGTCGTAGATGTTGGTAATCCTAGTGTGTTAAAGAAATCGAGTAAAATGATATCAGTAAGCATCACCGCCATAAAAATGATCATGATTTCACTGAAATAAAACTTACCTGGAACAAAAATACCGCTTCGGGCAACCTCCATCATACCACTTGAAGAAATGGCGCCTAAAACAATTCCTATACTTGCTACAATTAAAATGGTACGCATTGAAACTGCCTTTGAACCAATAGCGGAGTTTAAAAAGTTAACAGCATCGTTGCTTACTCCCACTACTAAATCAAGTATGGCTAAAAATCCTAAAGCAACAATCAACATATAATAATAATTCTCCATAAAACGTGATTTTCAAATTTTGGTACAAAATTACATTTCTCAATGTTAAGCCAATGTTATGATTTGTGTTTTGCCCTATTTTTTTGTATCTTAATGGTTATTAATTTAAAAAGAATAGGTTATGTCAGTTTTAAAAGTAATTGAAGTGTTAGCAAATTCTGACAAAAGTTGGGAAGATGCTGTAAGAAATGCTGTAGCACATGCTGCAAAATCAGTTAATCATATAAAATCTGTATTTGTAGAGTCTCAAAGTGCTGTGGTTGAAGGGAATTTAATTAAAGAGTTTCGCGTAAATGTAAAAATAACATTTGAAGTAAATTAATTCTGTTAAGTGTTATAAGAAGCGTTTGTTTGAACGCTTTTTTTTAAGGAATTAATTTAAAAAATGGAAATGAAATAACATAGTGCTAAAAATTATTTTAGAGAAACATTACTTACAAAATCTTTTAAATAAAAAGGTTCGAAATAAGCCACATTTTCAAATTTGTTTTTCTGAAATTTCTCTTCTGATAAAATTCCCATTTCGTTAGCTGATGGGAATTTGTCATTTAAGAAAATAGCATTAGGATGGCTAATCATCGATTTAAATTTTTCAGTGCCATCGCCTAAAAAATACACTTTATCTGAATTTAGATAATTTTTAAAGGAATTTTCATTTAAGATTTCAGCTTCAGTTTTTCTTATTTCTTGGCCTTGATTATCAAATATTGAGGAGTAAACCTCTAACCGTCGTGCATCTAACATAGGAATTATAAATCCGTTATCAATATAAAGTTGAGATGCCAAAACTTTTAAGGTATCAACACTAATTAATGGTTTATCTATTGCAAAACATATTCCTTTAGCGGCTGAAACACCAATTCTTAATCCTGTATAGGAACCAGGACCTTTGCTAACAGCAACTGCATCAATATTATTGATGTTAAGATTTGTATTTTTTAACACTTCTTTTATAAACGGATGTAGATTTTCAGCATGTGTATATCCACCTTCATTAATTTCTTTTAAAGCGATAATAATGCCGTTTTTAGAAATGCTAACAGAGCAATTTTTGGTGGCGGTTTCTATGTTAAGTATCAGTGCCAATGTTTTTATTTTATTGCAAATATACATCAAGCTATATTTAAAATATAAAACATCCGAAATTTCAGATGTTTTATAAAATAAAAAGAGCCCTCAATTAATCCAAAACAATCGGAATGCCATAATAAAATTCTAACAATTTAGTTTTAAATACAAAGTTGTATTTAGCATTGATAAAATTAGATTGCGCACTGACCAATCTAGCTCTAACCTGTTCAAAATCAAAAGAAGTCATAGCTCCTAAATTATATCGATCTTGTGAATTTTTAAAAGATTCTTGTTGTGCTAAAACAGATTTTTCTGAAGCAATATATTGATTTAAAGCCGCCTTTGCATCTGTATAAGCACGTTCAATAGTTTCACGAAGTTTTAATTTTTCATTATCTAACGCATAAGACGCTAAACGTGAGTTTATGTTCGCTTTTGAAACGCCCGATTTAGTTTTGAATCCATTAAAAACAGGAATATTAAGAGATAAATTAAGGTTATGACTCTTGTTGTCTTCAAACTGATCCATAAAACTCAGTTGATTTGGCATTCCTTCTGTATGACCATAAAAAGTACTAAAATTATAACCAAATGAAAGACTTGGATAATATAATGATTTAGCGATATCAATAGCTAAAACAGCATTTTCAACATCCAATTCTGCACTTTTAATTTCTGGTTTTTCAGCAACAGCTTTGTCAAAAATAGCGTCCGTATTTTTATATTTTAATTCAGGAGATTTGATGTTTAATTTCAGATCCTGCACATCAAAGTATTTTGGTGAAATTTGTAATAAATGTGCTAAACTTAAGAGTGATAAATCTAAATTGTTTTGAGCTGTTACTAATTTTTCTTCATCATTGGCAAGAGTAGCTTCTGCATCTAGCACTTCACTTCTTGGTTTTACTCCTTCAGCCACTAATTGTTGCGCCTTATTTAATTGTAATTTGCTAATCTGCAATTGTTCTAGAGCAACTTTTATATTTTCTTTACTAAATAAAATATTGAGATAGAAATTTACAACATTTAAAGAGATGTCATTTTTCATTTTCTCTAAATCAAGAATGCTTGCTTTATGACCTAATTCGGCTTGTTTAACCGTATTTAAATTTCTAAATCCGTTAAAAAGTGTTACAGATGATGCAACCCCAAAGCTGGTTGAATTTCTATTTCTAGAGATTCTGACATTTTCATTGTTGATGGTTGAACCAAACGAAAATGATTCTGATGAGCTAGCGTTTAAAGTAGGAAGTCGATTTCCTTTTGCAGAAACAATATCTTCATTTCTTAAATCAGTAGTGAGTTCAGCTTGTTTGACGGATAAATTGTTGGTAAGCGCATAATTTACGGCTTCTTCTAAAGACCAAATTTTTTGTTGAGCTGATGTTTGAAATATAAATCCAAATAGAATTATAATAAGAGCATATTTTTTCATGAAGTAAATTTTGATTTATGACGATTAAAAATACAATTTGTTACTGAAACCAAGATGTTAAAACGTGTTAAAATTCTTTTTTTAAAGTAAATTGATGAAGTAATCTATGATAATTTAGATAGAATAATTCAGAATTGAACACTGAATTTATTGAAAAAGAATTCTTTAGTTCATCTTAACCAAATGTATTTGATTGACTCTTGATAAATGATTTCAATTGATTTAAAAAAACACGCAAAAACATTTTTTTTTAAAAGAATTATTCTAAATTTGCACTCGCATTTAGAAGCAAAGCTAATGCGAAAATAGCTCAGCGGTAGAGCATCACCTTGCCAAGGTGAGGGTCGCGGGTTCGATCCCCGTTTTTCGCTCAAAAGTTGCTCGAGTGGCGGAATTGGTAGACGCGCTGGACTTAAAATCCAGTAGAAAGAAATTTCTGTATGGGTTCAAGTCCCATCTCGAGTACAAAATCCCTTGTTAATCTTTTGATTTTCAAGGGATTTGTTTTTTGTTATATTTATGAAAGTTTTTGGCGTTTTTCTTTACTCTATAAAATTCCTTATCAGCTATATAAAGTGTTTTAGAAAGTTCATTGAAAATAACTCCTTGAACATCAGTAATGTTTAGCTCTTTAATAATTTCTAATTCTTTTCTAGTTTAAGTAATTTCTTCAGAAGAAAATTAAAAAGTTGCAAAAGCATCAGAAAAAGCGGGTCTTTTGTATTGAACGGTAGAAACTTTATCCCATACCGCATAGTCATCACCTAAAATATGAATAAGTTGAATCATATAAATAGGATCAGTAGCAGCATATAAGCTTCGTCCAAAAATACTTCCTACATAATTTCTATTTTTAATACTCAATGTAATTTTAACATCTATTTGGTGTAAATTATTTGAAACAAACGTAAGTTTTCCAGTAGAACGACGATACATGGGTGAAATATTAAACCCATATTTAAAAATATGGGCATCACTTAAAAATAAACGCAGAAATTAGGTTTCCTTTTGATACATGTTTAATGTAAAATTTTAAAAATTAAAAAATCAAACTTAAATTAAAAATAGGATTTATTTCTTTATTTTTAAGTCAAATTTTGATAGATGATTTACTTTCCATTTTTTGCAGGCATACTTTCCTCTATGATACATGTGGTATCAGGTCCAGACCATTTAGCAGCCGTAACGCCTTTAGTAATTGAAACCAAAAAGAAAGCATGGAAAATTGGACTTTCATGGGGCTTTGGTCATTTAACAGGCATGCTTTCAATTGGTATTTTATTTTCCGTTTTCAAGGAAATTATTCCGGTTGATGCTATTTCGGCTTACAGCGAACAAATTGTGGGTTTGGTTTTAATAGTAATAGGCACTTGGGCTTTTTATAAAATTTTCAAAAAGGAAAAATCACATGAGCATCCACATATTCACGCAGAAAAGGAACCACTGATTCATATTCACCAGCATGTACATCAAGAAACAAATACGCATCAACATTCGCACAAAAACCAACAAAAACAACACGAATTAGCTTCTTTTTCTATCGGATTTTTACACGGATTGGCTGGAATTGCCCATTTTATTTTGTTTTTACCCGTTTTGAGTTTTGAAACCCAATGGGAAGCCATGAACTATTTAATCGGATTTGCAGTTGGAACGGTTTTGGCGATGACTTTATATGCATTGGTCTTAAATTCGGTCACAAAATATTCGAAACAAGAACACAATCCAACTTTTTTTAAAGGAATTAGGTTAGCAGGCGGAATGTTTGCAATTGTTATCGGAATTTATTGGCTGTTTTTTATATAATATCATTAACAAATTCTCGGAAGTTGTTCGCCAACTAACGGACTTACAATGCGTTTTCCGCCGATAATACTATGTAAAACCACTTTATTGGGATGTTCAGAAACAACTTCTCCAATTTTTACAGCATTTTTCCCATTTTCATCTTCTTGCATTAATTGAATGATTTCTTGTTCAATTTTGGCATCAACTATGGCGATAAAAACGCCTTCATTGGCAACATATAATGGGTCTAAACCCAATATTTCACAAGCCGCGGCGACTTGTTTTTCCAATGGAATATGAGTTTCAGATATTTCAATTCCTAAATGACAATCATTAGCAATTTCGTGTAAAACACTTCCCAAACCACCGCGTGTTGGATCTCTAAAAAAATGAATTTTATTGCCAAAAGCATCCAACATTTTTTTGGTTAAATGATTGAGATTGGTAGTATCACTTACAATATCCGACTCAAATTGAAGTCCTTCGCGTTGTGACATAATAGCCATTCCGTGTTGTGCTATGTTATTGTTGATGATAATTTTATCGCCAATTTTAATGTTTTTTGATGAAATGGAAGCATTTGGATGAACACTTCCAATACCAGTAGTATTGATAAAAATTTGATCACCTTTTCCTCTTTCAACTACTTTAGTGTCGCCTGTTATTATTTGAACATCACTTTTATCTGCAGCAAGCTTAATAGAGGTTATTATATTTTTAAAATCTGTTAATTTCAATCCTTCTTCTATGATAAATGCCAGAGAAAGAAATTTTGGAATAGCTCCACACATCGCTACATCATTAACAGTTCCATTAACAGCCAACTCACCAATATTCCCTCCTTTAAAAAAGATTGGAGAAATAACAAAACTATCTGTAGACATGGCAATTTTTCCTTCTAATTGAACAATGGAACCGTCGTGTTTTTCATTCAAATAAGGGTTGTCAAATGTTTTGAAAATCAATTCATCAATTAATTTCCTAGTGAGCTCTCCGCCACTACCATGACCTAAATTAATGGTTTCAGAATTTATATTTTGACTCATAACTAATACCGTTAAATAATTGAAAAATGATAATAGGCAGCACAAGCACCTTCAGATGAAACCATGGGAGCGCCCAATGGATTAGATGGATTGCAATTTTTTCCAAATTGGGAACATTCCATTGGCTTTTTAATTCCTTTTAGAACTAAACCCGCAATACAGAGTTCATTTTCAGGAACTTTAATATGGCTGATATTGAATTTTTTTTCTGCATCAAAATCACTAAAATTTTCTCTCAATACATAACCACTATTAGGAATTTCTCCAATTCCGCGCCATTCTCTATTTCCAATTTCAAATACTTGTTCAATAACAGCTCTCGCAGTTTTGTTTCCTTCTTCTTTTACAGCTCGTGTGTATTGATTTTCAACTTCGTGTTTTTTATCTTCTAATTGTTTTACTGCAAAATAAATTCCTTGAACTAAATCTAAGGGTTCAAAACCCGTAATAATAATAGGTACTTTATATTTTTTTGAAATAGGATGATATTCTTGATAACCCATAATTGCACACACATGACCTGCCGCTAAAAACGCATCGATTGAACTAAATTTATCATCCAAAATTGCTTCCATTGCCGGAGGAACTAATACATGTGAAACTAATATAGAATAGTTAGTAAGTCCTTCTTTTTGAGCATGTAATACAGATAAAGCATTGGCAGGTGCAGTAGTTTCGAAACCAACGGCAAAAAACACCACTTCTTTTGTAGGATTTTCCTTGGCAATACTAACAGCTTCTAAAGGCGAATATAAAATCCGTAAATCACCACCATTGGCTTTGGCTTCTAACAAACTTTTTTTACTTCCTGGGACACGAATCATATCGCCAAAAGAGCAAACAATAACGCCTTGTTCTAATAATTCTATGGCCTTATCAATCAAATTAAGTGGCGTAACACAAACCGGACAACCGGGACCGTGAATCATTCTGATATTTTCCGGCAGCAAATCCAAAATGCCGTTTTTCACCAAACTATGGGTTTGTCCTCCACAAATTTCCATGATACTCCACTTTTTGGTGGTTATTTTATGAAGCTCATCAATAATAGCTTTAGTAGCTTCATAATTGCGGTATTCTTGTAAATATTTCATGTCAAATTATTAAAAGATTGAAAAATTAAATAATTGATAATGAACAACTTCATTGTTTTATATTTTTTCACTTTTCACTATTTCTGTTGGCTATTGGTTTTTCGCTATTTTCTAATAACTTTTCCCTTTTTCCTATTTCCTAAATTTTCACAATGATAATAATACATCAATTGTCCGAACGAAATATTTTCATCGTTAGGCGGTAATTGGTTGTTAAAATACAAATAAAAATCATCTTTTGCCAATTCAGTTAACATATCAATTAGCGTAGTATTTTGAAAAACACCACCACTTAAAGCAATATGTTTGATGTTTTGTTGATTTGCTACTTCTAAAATGATGGAACTTAAAGTAAATAAAAAATTACTGATGATTTGAGGAATTGATACTCCGGACATAAAATCTTCGTAACATTTTTGTATGATAAGTTGAGGTAAAATCAATCCATTTTCTACAATTGGATGATAATTTTTGCAGTTTTTTAGTTGATAATCTTTTACTTGATTTTCCAATACAATGGCAGCTTCACCTTCATAAGTGTTATAATCGACTAAATTAAGAAGTGAAGCAAGTGCGTCAAATAAACGACCCATTGAGGATGTTTTGAGCGTATTATTCTTAATAACTGATTGATAAATGGCCCATTCTTCTTCACTAAATTTATTCTTTATAGATTCTTTTATTTCATCATTTGATAAAGAAAGTAATGATAAACGAGGTTCTTTAGCCATTTTATCACCCGCAAACCAATTAAAATAGGAGAGATGTATAAGTCGATTCATAGCTCCTTTTTCAAAGGTGAAAAACTCACTTCCCCAAATATTTTTATCATCACCAAAACCGGTTCCATCCCAAATAACACCAAGAATTTTATCATTAGAATTAAATAAATTATTTTCACCCAAAACAGAAGCAAAATGAGCTTTATGATGTTGAATTTCAATTACCGGTTTATTGAATTGAACACCCAATTCTTTAGCCAATACATTACTTTGGTATTGAGGATGTGAATCTGTTAATATAATTTCTGGTTGTTCTTCAAACAGCTCCATGAAATACGAAATTGTGTTAGTATATCGCTCAACCACATCAAAATGATCTAAATTTCCCAGATATTGACTTATATAAACTTGTTCATTTGGCACAAATGCGATGGAACTTTTTAAATGTGATCCAGTTGCTAATATTTTCTGAGAATTATGTTGTTTAAAATCGAAATAATTGGGGGCATAACCTCTTGATCTTCTAAATAGCACTTTAGTCTCAAATTTGGAGCTTATTTTTAACACTGAATCGTCTTGTGGATTGCTAATTTCTAAATTGTGATGCAAAAAATAATCAGCTACAGTTGATAAAAGTTCAACTGCCAATTTTTCATCGCTAATGATAGGTGAACCATGAATATTTCCACTGGTTGCAACTATAGGAAAGGTCAATTTATTGGCTAATAATTGTAAAATTCCTGTATAAGGAAGCATAACTCCCAATTGTTTTAATTGAGGAGCAACACCTTCTAAATTAATACCTCCTTTATATTTACTAGTTGAAACAATAACAATAGGTCGTTCAGTTGATGTTAATGCTTTTATTTCTTCAGTTGAAATCAGAACTTCTTTTTGTAACAATTCCAACGATGGATATAAAACAGCAAAGGGCTTGTGAGGTCTTTTTTTTCGTTCTCTTAATTTTTGAATGGTTTTTTCATTGCGAGCATCACAACACAATAAATATCCGCTGGTGTTTTTTATGGCTATAATTTTTCCTTCAGACAAAAGTTTTGAAATTTTTTCAAAAAGTGAATATTTCCCTAAGTCTAAATTTTGCTGATTGTTATCAGTTAATCGCAGCTGTATTCCACATGCTGCACACGTATTAGTTTGGGAATGAAAACGATGATTCGTTGGATCGGTATATTCTTCTAAACAAGTTTTACACATGGGAAATGAATTGATAGCAGTGTTGGCGCGCTCAAACGGAAAGGTATTTGTTAAAGACCAACGCGGACCACAATTAACACAAGTGGTAAAAGGATATTGAAATCTACGGTTTTTTGGGTCTTTTATTTCTGATTCACAATCTTTACAAATAGCAAAATCTGGTGTGAGTGTTAAATTTAATTTATCACCTTTTGTTGATGGAATGATAGAAAAATCTTTAAAAAGAGTAAATTCAATTTGATCTATTTGATGATGAGTAATTTTTGAAACGGGCGGGGGAGATTTTATAAGTTTTTGATAAAATGTATAAATATTATTTTCATTTCCGCTGAGGATGATTACAACACCTTCTTCATTATTTGAAACACTTCCATTTATTTTAAAAGCATGAGCCAAATTATAAACAAAAGGTCGAAATCCGACCCCTTGTACTTGACCTTTGATGATAATTTGATACGTTTTTAACATTTATAAATCAGTAATATAAAACGATTCAAAAAGAATTATAAAGTTGAGTTGATAAAGCTAAAATTTTAGAAACACCTTCTTGAATTGAATTTCTTACTTTCTCACTTAATTCAATAGTCATAGGTTTCATTTCTTCAATTGAAATTGTGAAAAGATATATTTCAGGAATTTTTTCCATCAAATAAACAGATTCAATCATGTCTTTTAGTCCAACATCGTGAACACTTAAAGCAGATGGGTAATCGGATGCAAATCGTGGTTTAATCAGTGAAATAGTTCCTGCTGCTTTTCCATCCATGGTAGCATCAATCAATATTATTTTTGGATAGGTTTCAAACATATTCAGCAATAAAAACCCACCCGTTCCGCCATCAACTAGATCAATATATGTAGGCAATTCCATTTTTTCCATTTCCTGAATTAGCTGAACTCCTACGCCTTCATCGCCCATTAAATAATTTCCAACGCCCATTATTAGTATACTTTTTGATTTATCTTCTTCAAAAAAGTAAGTTGCGTTTGCTTTGTCTGTTATCGGATTAATTGTTTTTTTCATTAGTTGCTATAAAAAAACCTTAAAAGCAGGTTTTGGTTTATAAATTTAAACTTTTTTCCTGCTTTTAAGATAATTAAAGAAAGGTTAGTTAATTAGTTGTTGATTAATTTTCTTCTGTTTCTGTATTATTAGATAATTCTTTTTTAGTTTTAATCCGTTTGCTGAAAACAAATTTGTAGCCACTAATCATAGAAGATGCTTCGCCTCTTCCTTCGAGCCAATCATGGTAAAATACCAAGTAAATATGTATCATGCTAAAGAAGATAAATATCCACATAGAAATGTGATGTATTTGTCTTGTTGCAAAATCGCCGCCTAACATCGGAACTACCCAGCTAAATAAATTAGGTAACCACCATTCTGAAGTTGCTGCATACATTCCAAATCCTGTACATACTTGAATTAATGCTAGGAAAAACATAACTAAGTAGGAGATTGTAGCCACACTATTGTGTCCAATACTTATATGTTTTGGATCATGGATTTCTTCATTCATTAATAAAATGTCAATTTTGAGAACATGTTTTATGTTTTCCCAAACTTTTTTATTAAAAGGCATAAAAGCGGTCCAGCGTGCAAATCGATTACCTATAATTGCCCAATACAATCTTAAAATCATTACAAAGAAGAAAAGATAGGCTGCTAAAAAATGAATAAATCGAGTCGTGCCCATCAAGTATAATTCAGATGCGTCGGCTTTGATTAAAAAAGCAGGTGGATTAGCAATTAGGAATCCAGTAAGAATTAATGCAACTATAGCTAAAACATTAAACCAATGAAAAACTCTTATGGCTAATTGCCAAACATAAACTCTTTTAAATTTTTGATTTTTTTCCATAATAAAAAATTAAAATATTGAGTTATATGTCACAAACTGAAATATTTTGAACTTTTGAAATATGATTTCCATGTTCATCATATAAATGTACCGCACAGGCTAAACAAGGGTCAAATGAGTGAATAGTGCGTATAATTTCTAACGGAAGCTTTGGGTCTGCCACTGGAGTGCCGATTAAAGCAGCTTCATAAGGAGATCGTTGTCCTTTTCCATCTCTAGGGGATGCATTCCAGGTTGTTGGTACAACCTGCTGATAGTTTTCTGTTTTACCATCTTTAATTTTAATCCAATGTGCTAAACCACCGCGTGGTGCTTCTGTAAAACCAACGCCTTTAGCTTCTGCTGGCCAAGTTTTAGGATCCCATTTCTCGGTATTTGCCATTCTGCTATCACCATTTTTGATATTGGCTAACAATTGATTGTAAAATTCCATGGTCCAGCCTGCAATTAATTTGGTTTCAATTCCGCGAGCTGCTGTTCTTCCTAAAGTTGAGAATAATGCTTCAACAGGAACATTTAGATGTTTTAAGGCGCCATTCACAGCTTCTTGAACTTCTTTATTCCCGCGAGCATATGAAACTAATAATCTAGCTAATGGACCAACTTCCATTGGTTTGTCTCTCCAACGAGGTGTTTTTACAAAGCTATATTTATCTTCCACATTAAGGAAATCATACGGTGATTTTGGACCTGTATAGTTGATATTCGTTTCACCTTCCCAAGGATGTTTTCCTTTTTCATTTCCATCAGAATAATCATACCATGAATTATTAACATACTCTACAATATCATTACTTCTATGATCAACATCATGAACTTTGGATAAGTCAAAATCTAGAATAACTCCTTGAGGGAATTTAAAACTTGACACATCATTGTAACCATTAGTTGGGAAATCGCCATAGGACATATAGTTTCCAAAACCTTTACCGATAGCTCCCCAATCTTTATAGAACGATGCGATGGCTAATAAATCTGGAATATAAACCTGTTCAATGAAATTTTTACCTTCTTCTAATAATTTACCTACATAGGCTAATCGTTCAGCGTTTAATCCTCCTGGGCTATCCGTATTAATGGTGCAAGCCATACCTCCGACTAAATAATTTGGATGTGGATTTTTACCTCCTAAAATAGTATGAACTTTTACAATTTCTTTCTGCCATTCTAATGCTTCTAGATAATGAGTTACTGCCAACAAATTAACTTCTGCAGGAAGTTTCATTTGAGGATGACCCCAATACCCATTGGCAAAAATGCCTAATTGTCCGCTTTCAACGAATTTTTTTAAGCGTTTTTGTACATCAGAAAAATATCCTGGTGAACTTTTTGGCCAGTTAGAAATACTTTGAGCTATTTCGGAGGTTTTTTTAGGATCTGCATTTAAACATGAGACAACATCAACCCAGTCTAATGCGTGTAAATGATAGAAATGTACTGCATGATCGTGCATATACAAAGCTCCCTCCATGATATTTCTAACCATTTCTGCATTTGGAGGAACTACAATTCCTAAGGCATCTTCAACGGCTCTAACAGAGGTTAAAGCATGAACGGTGGTACAAACTCCACAAGTACGTTGTACAAAGGCCCATACATCACGAGGATCTCTGCCTTTTACAATATTTTCTAATCCACGCACCATAGTGCTTGAGCTAAAAGCATCTACAATTTTTCCATCTTTTATTTCTGCTTCTATTCTTAAATGACCCTCAATTCTGGTTACAGGGTCAACTACGATTCTATTTGCCATAACTAATAATTTAATACTTTAGATTTTCTTCGTTTTTGGTTGCATCATCAACTCGCTTATCTAATTCTTTCTTTTTAGAAATATTAGCAGCTATTGCGTGAACGGCTATACCACCAGCTAGAACTGCAGCGGCAACTTTACCGATATCATCAGCGGTTCCTTCAATTCCAAATCCAGGAACATTGGTGGCTCTTTCGTAGAATGGTCCGTTATCCCAGAAGTTTTCTTCACTACATCCAATACAACCATGTCCAGATTGAATTGGGAAACTAACGCCGTTATTCCATTTAATAGTTCCACAAGCATTGTAAGTAGAAGGTCCTTTACAACCTAATTTATACAAACAATAACCTTCTTTAGCATTAGCATCATCAAAAGATTGAGCATATAATCCAGCATCAAAATAAGGTCTTCTATAACAAGTATCGTGTACACGTTTAGCGTAGAATGCTTTTGGTCTTCCTAAACGATCTAATTCAGGTAAAACTCCAAAAGTTACTACGTGAACAATTACTCCAGCCATCACTTCACCAATTGGCGGGCAACCTGGAACTCGAATAATGGGTTTGTCTTTAATAATTTTATGGATTGGAGTAGCTCCTGTTGGATTTGGATGTGCTGCCTGAACGCAACCGTTGGAAGCACAACTTCCCCAAGCAATAATTGCTTTAGCGCCAGCAGCAGCTTCTTTGAGTGATTCTAAAGCAGATTTACCTGCAATACAACAATAGTTACCATCGGCACCCATAGGGATAGAACCTTCTACGCAAAGAATATATTCACCATGATATTTTTCCATAGTTGCATGTTTAGCAGCTTCAGCTTGTTCGCCTGATGCTGCCATAAGAGTTTGCGTGTAATCTAGAGAGATTTTGTCTAGGATGATGTCAGCAACTATTGGGTGATTAGATCTAATAAATGACTCACTACAGCAAGTACATTCTTGATAATGTTCCCAAATGACTGGCATACGTGGAGTTGTTTCAAGTGATTTTGCCACTTGCGCAACCATCGAAGTTTCAAGTCCCATATAGGCAGCTATATAGGTAGAAAACTTCATGAAGTCTCTACGATTGTATCCATTTTTGATGATACTTTCGTAATAGGTTTCTTTTTTTTCCTTGATTGTAGCCATAGTAAATGAATTAATTTTAAAGAACGCTTAGTTAGTTGATTTTCAATCAATTTTTAAAGTTAAAATATTTTTTCAATAAATTGCACATATCGCACTAATTTAGAATGATTTAAAATAATAAATAAGATAAAATTGTATTTTATTAATAAAAATGTAATATTAGTAACATATCATTGAAAAGTATCAAATCTAATAATTATATTTGATGGGTATAAAATTTAATATATGCATGAATTATCAATAGTATTGGGAATTGTTAAAATTGCTGAGGATGAAACTAAAAAAGCAAATGCTAGTAGAGTTGAATCTATCGAACTAGAAATTGGCACATTAGCAGGTGTTGAATTTGATTCGTTGGATTATGTATGGGAATCTGCCGTTAAAGATACCGTATTGGAAAATGCTGAAAAACAGATAAATATTATAATTGCTAAAGGTAAATGTGTTGATTGTGATACTATTTTTGAATTAAAAAACTACTACGACTCGTGTCCAAATTGCCAAAGTTTTTTTAAAAGTATTCTTCAAGGCAAAGAATTGAGAGTAAAATCATTAGAAGTAGAATGATTTTTATTTAACGTTTCTCCTCAAATCATGTGAGAAGTTTAATTAAATTACCTTTTTTTTCATTTTTATTGGATTCACAAAATATTTCCTTTATATTATATAAATCGCAATTAATTTATTCATTTATTTTGATAAATTAAGAATTGTGCAGTAACTTACAGGGTATAAAATCAACAACCAATGGAAGTTATTAAAAATACTACAAACAGAACTTCGCTCTTAAATGTGTTGTGGGATATCCAAAAAAAACGAAGACACATTAGTAGTGAAGACATGGTTAAAATTGCTAAAGAATTTAAAATGTCAAAAATGGAAGTAGAAGGTATTGTATCTTTTTACCATTTTTTTCATCAATCTGATGTTGGGAAATACACGGTTTATTTAAACAATGCGATTATTTCAAAAATTAAAAACCACAAAGAAGTAAAAGAAGCCTTTGAACACGAAGTGGGTATTAAATTTGGACATATAACTGCTGATAAAATGTTTGGTTTGTTTGAAACGTCGTGTATTGGACTCAGTGATCAAGAAACTGCGGCTTTAATTAATTATAGAGCTTTTACTAACCTAACCTCTGAAAAGGTTAAATCGATTATCAGTCAGTTAAAATCTGGAGTGGCAATCGACGAAATTGCTGATTTTCCAGAAGATAATATTCAATATACTCCCTCCAAAAATAAAATAGTTTTTTTTAGAAATTATGAGCCTTTTAGTTCGCTTAAAAAATTGGAAGATAATTCTCCAGAAGCCATTATTGAATTGGTTAAAAATGCCAAATTATCAGGTAGAGGTGGCGCTTTTTTTCCTACAGGATTGAAATGGGAATTGTGTAAATCACAAAAAGAACCTCAAAAATATATTATTTGTAATGCCGATGAAGGAGAACCAGGAACCTTTAAAGATCGTGTGCTAATGAATAAATTACCTGGACTTCTACTGGAAGGGATGATCATGGCTGGATATGCCGTTGGAGCTTCTAAAGGTTATATTTATTTAAGAGCAGAATATTCCTATTTAAAAGAAAAACTTGAACAGACGATTTCTGAATTTAAAAAACAAGCTTGGTTAGGAAAAAATATTAAAGCGAATAAAACTTTTGATTTTGAAATTGAAATATTTATGGGCGCTGGAGCTTATGTGTGTGGAGAAGAAACTGCTCTTATCAATTCAATGGAAGGAAAAAGAGGAGAACCAACAACGAAAGAATATTTTCCAGTTGAGAAAGGTTATCTTGGAAAACCAACAGTGGTGAATAATGTAGAAACACTATGTGCAGTTCCTAGAATTCTAGAAATGGGAGTTGATAAATATTTGTCTATTGGTACAAAACTAACACCAGGAACAAAATTAATGAGTGTTTCTGGAGATTGTAAAAAACCTGGGATTTATGAAATTGAATGGGGAATGAAACTAAAAGATTTTCTAAAACTTATTGAAGCAGAAAATCCTCATTATATACTTTACAACGGATTCTCAGGTGAATGTCTTTCAGAAGCCGATTTAGACCGAGAAATTTCAGGAGAGAATTTATTAGCTGACCACATTCAATTTGAATTTAATGACCCAATAGAATATGCTCGAAAAATGAGAGGAGTAGGTTTAAGAAGTGGCGGTTCATTTATGGTTTTTAATAAAGATAGAGACTTGTTGCAAATCCTAAAAAACATCTCTGACTTTTTTGTAGAAGAATCTTGTGGAGTGTGTGTTCCATGCAGAACTGGAAATTTTTTATTAAATAAGAAAATCAATAAGGTAATTAATCGACATGCCGATGCAACTGATTTAGAGCAAGTAAAAGAATGGAGTAATATTATAAAACAATCAAGTCGTTGTGGATTAGGAAAAACATCCACCAATTGTTTGTTAACCGCAATGTTAAAATTTCCAGAAGATTTTGAGAAAGGGCTGTTAGCCGAAAGTGATTTCAATCACACCTTCAATTTAGAAAATGCAACGGCAGAATACAATGCTATTATTAACGAAATAGAATCTACTTATGGACAATCCAATTAATATCCTCATAGATGGTAGAAATTATCAAGTTGAAAAAGGAAGAAACTTGGTGGATGCTGCCAAAGAAAATGGTGTTTATATCCCAACATTGTGTCATTTTCATAATCAAGAACATGCGCTTGGAACGTGCAGAATATGTACTGTAAATGTTAACGGAAAATTTACAACCGCTTGTACTACAAAAGTTCATGAGGGTATGGAAATTGAAATTAATACACCAGAACTGATTGATACTAGAAAAGCACTCATAGAAATGTTGTATGCCGAAGGAAATCATTTTTGTCCATCCTGTGAGAAAAGTGGTAATTGCGATATGCAAAATTTAGGGTACGATATGGGGTTAACTGTTTCTCGGTTTCCACATGTTTTTAGCGATAAGATAGTCGATTTTAATCCAAAAAGGATGATTATGGAGTCCAATCGCTGTATCCTTTGTCAGCGCTGTGTAGATGAAGTGAAAACAAAAGATGGATATCGTGTGTTTTCATTTGCGCAACGCGGTGTTAAGACCATGGTAAAAATAGATTATGAACAAGAAGAGAAATTATCGGAGGCAGAAGCTATTAGAGCCATGAATATTTGTCCAGTTGGCGCCATATTGGTGAAAGGAATGATTCAGGAGTTGCCTTTTGGTGAACGCAAATACGATTTAAGTGGAAAAAACAAGAATGTAACGCTGAAGAAAAAATATGTTGAAACACTTGATAAAGGAAAATTTATTGTTGCTACTACATCATTAGCAGGTTGCTTTGGTTGTCACATGTCGTTGTTAGATATTGATACTGATTTAATTGATCTAATTGATGTAGTTGAGTTTAACAAATCACCTTTAACCGATATCAAAACATTTACCAAACAATGCGATATCGGATTGGTAGAAGGTGGTTGCGCTAATTCAGAAAATATTCATGTGTTAAAAGAGTTCAGAAAAAAATGTGACATATTAGTTGTTTTTGGTGAGTGTGCCATTATGGGCGGAATTCCTGCGATGCGAAATTTTGTGCCACTCAAAGAATGTTTAGAAGAAGCTTATATCCATGGATTAACAAGTGAAATTGGAGCGAATGTTATTCCTAATCATGAAGATATTCCTAAGTTATTAAACAATGTATATCCATGTAATGAAATTGTAAAAGTTGATTATTTTATTCCTGGATGTCCACCAAATGCCAATCATATTTGGAAAGTAGTTAAAAATATATTGATGGGCGAAGAATTTTCAATTACGCACGAAGAATTTAAATACGATTAACATGAAAAAATTAGTCATAGACCCCGTAACCAGAGTAGAAGGGCATGGTAAAGTAACCATCCATTTAGATGAAAATAATAAAGTAAAAGATTCTTTTTTTCATATTGTTGAATTTAGAGGTTTTGAACGATTTATTCAAGGTCATCCTTATTGGGAAGCACCCGTTATGGTACAACGATTGTGTGGTATTTGTCCAGTGAGTCATCATCTAGCAGCTGCAAAGGCGATAGATCAAATTATTGGTGTCGATCCTGATCAATTGTCACTTCCAGCTCAAAAAATCAGAAAATTATTGCATTTCGGACAAGTTTTCCAATCGCATGCTTTACATTTTTTCTACCTCGCATCACCCGATTTGTTGTTTGGTGTAAACGCATCGCCAACAGTTAGAAATGTGGTGGGAGTTGCCATTGAAAATCCTGAATTAGCCAAAAAAGGAATTTTAATGCGCAAATTTGGTCAAGAAATTATCAGAACAATTGCAGGTAAAAGAATTCATGGTATTTCTGCATCACCAGGCGGAGTACACAAAAAAATTACCGTTAAAGATCGAGATTACTTTTTAGACAGTAAAGAAATTCCATCAATAGATGCCATGATAAATTGGTCCAAAGAGGTCATCGATTTTATGAAAGGCTATCACGAAACTCATAAAAATTGGTTAGATACATTTGCCGCCTATCCCTCAGGGCATTTAGGTTTAGTGAATAAGAAAAATGGTTTTTTAGAGTTATACGATGGTAATTTAAGAGCAGTAGATGCAGATGGAAACATTACTTTAAATGATGTTCCAAGCGATGATTATCTTCAATATTTTAAAGAAGGAGTAGAAAAATGGTCGTATTTAAAATTTCCATATTTAAAACATTTAGGCAGAGAAAAAGGCTGGAATAGAGTTGGACCTTTAGCACGCATTAATATTTGTGATGGAATTGAAACGCCACTAGCTGAAAAAGAGCGCTTTATTTTTAAACTTATGACTGAAAATAAAATTAATAACAGAACGATGTATTCGCATTGGGCACGTTTAATAGAAATGTTGTATTGCGCCGAAATGATGAAAAAATTGCTGCATGATGATGATATTTTAAGTAATGATTTAACTCGAAAAGGAGAACGCAGATCTGAAGGTATCGGAATTATTGAAGCGCCTCGTGGTACATTAATTCATCATTATGAAGTAGATGAGAAAGATCGAATAACTCGTTGTAATTTAATTGTATCTACAACTCATAATAATGAACCGATGAATCAGGCCGTAAAATGGGTAGCTAATAATGTAATTAGTGGAGTTCCTGAAATATCAGAAGGAATGTTAAATCAAGTAGAAGTAGCCATAAGAGCATACGATCCATGTTTAAGTTGTGCAACGCATGCTATAGGACAGATGCCGTTAGAAATACAATTAATTGATCATCAAGGAAAATTAATCGATGAAAAAAGAAGCTAAACAAATATGCCTTATTCTTGGAATTGGCAATTACGGTCGACAAGATGATGGTTTAGGTTGGGAGTTTTTGGATTTATTACAAAAAACCTCTAAGGCCAAACATCAATTTAAACTAGAATATAGATACCAACTTCAAATTGAAGATGCAGAGTTGTTATGTGAGTATGATAATGTTGTTTTTGTTGATGCCTCTAAAAGAATTTTAGAGGATGGATATAGAATTACAAAAGGAGTTCCTTCCAATCAATACGAATTTACATCACATACTTTAGCTCCAGAAACAATTCTATTTTTAAGCAATCAATTATATAACCATCAACCAAATGCATACATTTTAGAAATTGAAGGTTTCAAATGGAGTCTAATGAATGGACTTTCAATTAAAGCTAAAATTAATTTGATAAAAGCATTTAGTTATTTTCTGAAATTTTTGAATAGGGAACTTAACCGGAATAGGATAATGGAAAAGATATAAGTATATTTGAGTTGTTAAACTTAGAAATTACTTTAAAATGTGTGGAACCTGTGGTTGTAGTAACGGAAATAAAATAACGATTTCAAAACCAGAAGATCATAAACATGATCATGATCATGGACATCACCATAACCATGACCATCATCACGACCATTCTCATCATTCACACCAAAAAACTGTAATCGAAGTTGAGCAAGATATTTTACATCACAACAATGTAACTGCCGCCAGAAATCGTGGATATTTTGAAGCTAAAAATATTACTGCGTTAAATTTGGTGAGTTCACCGGGTTCTGGTAAAACATCTCTTTTAGAAAAAACCATTGCTGATTTAAAAAATGAGATCTCATTTTATGTGATAGAAGGTGATCAGCAAACCATGAATGATGCCAATCGTATTAAAGCACTAGATATTCCAGTTGTGCAAATAAACACAGGAAAAGGTTGTCATTTAGAAAGTGATATGGTTTATGAAGCTGTAAAAAAATTAGAAATAAAAGATAATTCTTTTTTGATGATAGAAAATGTGGGTAATTTGGTTTGTCCAGCCATGTTTGATTTAGGAGAAAAAAAACGTGTAGTCATCATCAGCGTTACTGAAGGAGAAGATAAGCCACAAAAGTATCCTGATATGTTTCATTCTTCAGATATTTGTATCATCAATAAAATTGATTTGTTACCCTATTTAAAATTTGATGTTGAAAAACTAAAAGCATATGCATTACAAGTCAATCATCATTTAAAATTCTTTGAAGTTTCAGCCACTACTGGCGAAGGCATGGAAGCTTGGTATCAATGGTTAAAAGAAAATAAATAAATTATGTGTTTAGCAATTCCTGGAAAATTAATAGAAATTACAGATCAACTCGATGAAATATTCCGTGTTGGAAAAGTGTCTTTTGACGGTGTAATTAAACAAGTGAGTCTAACTCTTGTTCCTGAAGCAAAAATTGGTGATTATGTGATGGTGCACGTTGGGGCAGCCATTAGTATTATTGATGAAGAAGAAGCCATAAAAACCTTTGATTTACTCAAACAATTAGGAGAACTTCATGAGTTGGAAACAGATGAAGATTAAATAATAATTACTTAAAAGATAAATATTTATAGGGTTATTCTTCCTTTTTAAAGATATTTCTATCTTTGTAGACTGTTGTTTGTTCTAAATTATAGTTAACAACCAGCTAATTAGCTAATTAACTTAGATGAAAAAAATAGATTTTTTAAATACCCCAAGAATAGATCAAGTAGGGATCGATGATCGGATTGCTCGAATTACAGCAAGAAGTATTAAAAAAGAGTCTAAAATGCAAGGTTTAATGATGACCCTAAGCATGATAGATCTTACTACTTTAGAAGGTGCAGATACAGAAGACAAAGTAAAACAACTTTGTTACAAAGCGCATCATTTACATGATGCTATTGATGGTTTACCAACAACAGCTGCAGTTTGTGTATATCCCAATTTTGTAAAACTAGCAGTAAATGAACTTAAAGGAACCAATGTTAAAGTTGCTTCTGTGGCAACTGCTTTTCCAAGCGGCCAATCAAGTGCAGAGATTAAATTACTAGATGTAAAAATGGCCGTTGATAACGGAGCTCATGAAGTTGACATGGTTATTAGTCGTGGAAAATTTCACAGTGGTGAGTATAATTTTGTCTTTGATGAAATAACCATGATTAAAGAAGCCTGTGGAAAAGACGTTCGTTTAAAAGTAATTTTAGAAACAGGTGAAATAGGATCGCTCGATAAAGTTCGTCAAGCAAGTGACATTGCTATGTATGCTGGTGCTGATTTTATCAAAACATCAACCGGAAAAATTAGTCCTGCTGCAACTTTGCCAGTT
>JAUYUF010000070.1 GCA_030694835.1 Flavobacteriaceae bacterium
TGTAATTCCGTAACGATCTCTGAGGTCAATCCACATCATAAATCCTTTATCACGTACGCGTTGTACCCATCCGGCAAGCGTTACAGTTTCATTCACATTCAAAAGGCGTAAATCGCCACAAGTTGTTGTTCTGTACATCTTAATTGAAATTAAAAAGCAAATTTAAGCAAATTGAATGGAGTGGTTACATTTTTTTGGGCGTTTCCACGCCAAGGCGTGGTCAGGCTGTTCGCTATATCTTTTTAGTATCTACTAAAAAGGATGTCGCTACCATCCTTAACGCAAATTGTAAAATGTTTGTACATTTGTTTTAGATTGAAATACTCATCTGCCAAGCTTAAATAAAATGACCTATGTCTAAACTATATTTAGTTCCAACTCCAATCGGAAATTTAGAAGATATCACCCTGCGTGCTATTAGAATACTTAAAGAGGTCGATTTAATTTTAGCTGAAGACACTCGGACTTCAGGAAAATTATTAAAACATTTTGAAATTGATACAAATATGATGTCGTTTCATATGCACAATGAGCATCAAATGATTGATAAAGTAGTAGAAAGATTAAAAAACGGACAAACAATTGCTGTTGTTACAGACGCAGGAACTCCCGGAATTTCAGATCCCGGATTTTTATTATCGCGTGCTTGTATACAAAACGATATAGAAATAGAATGCTTGCCAGGAGCAACGGCCCTAATTCCTGCTTTAGTAAATTCTGGATTTCCATCCGACCGTTTTGTTTTTGAAGGTTTTTTACCACTAAAAAAAGGAAGACAAACACGATTTTTACAATTAGCAGAAGAAACTAGAACAATGATTTTTTATGAATCTCCACATAAATTACTCAAAACACTTAAAGATTTTGCTACCTATTTTGGTGCCGAAAGAGTGATTTCAGCCTCAAGGGAATTAACCAAAATGTACGAAGAAACCGTTAGAGGAACAGTTACGGAAGTCAACCAATATTTTGAAAAGAAAGCACCGAAAGGAGAGTTCGTTTTGGTGGTAAAAGGAAAGTCAGATAAAGAGTAATAAATTATGTCTAATTCAATTCTCAACAGCAAATTCAACTTAGGTTTTTTTCCAACACCTTTGCAAGCTCTCAACAATTTGAGTAAAAAATATGAAGGGTATCAACTCTTTATTAAACGAGATGATCATACGGGTTTGGCATCTGGTGGTAACAAAACCCGAAAATTAGAATATTTAATTCAGGATGCTTTAGATCAAGGTTGTGACACCATTTTAACAGCAGGAGCACAACAATCTAATCATTGTAGGCAAACTGCGGCTGCTTGTGCTATTGCAGGTTTAGAATGTCATTTATTATTGGGAGGAACTGAACCTAAACAGTTTGATGGCAACTTATTATTATCACATTTATTGGGAGCGCAAATCCATTTTACAGGTGATAACCGAAAAGGAGAAGATTTAGAAAACATCAAATCAGCATTAGAGTCCAAAGGCAAAAAATGTTACGTTATACCTTATGGAGGCTCTAATTTAACTGGTGCTTTAGGATTTGTAAATGCTGTTGGTGAACTAAAACAACAGCTACAAACTGAAAATCTCCAACTCGATTATATTTTTTTCGCATCAAGTTCTGGTGGCATGCAAGCTGGTTTAATGTTAGGAATTGAATTGTTCGAATTAAATATTGAGTTGATCCCTATCAGCATCGATAAAGAAGAAATCAATGGTCAATCTATCCAAGAGATAGTGTTAAGATTGGTAAAAGAAGGTGCAAAATTGTTAGAATTAAAAAAAGATTTTCAACTTCAAGACATTCCTCTTAACTGTAATTATGACCAAGATGGTTATGGAAATGTCACAGAAAAAGAACGTTTTGCTATTAAAGAACTTGCACAAAATGAGGGTATTATTTTAGATCCTGTATATACAGGAAGAGCTTTTTACGGGATGTTAGATTGTTTAAAAAATCATCAATTGAAACCAAACGCTAAAGTATTATTTTGGCATTCAGGCGGTTTTCCTGCAACGTTTTACTATGGCAATCAATTAAAATAGTTACTGGTGTTTTCCAATTTCCCAGTCTGTTTTACTCAACAATTGATTTCCAGATTCTATTGCTCCAGATTCAAGCGTTGTTCCCATGCTGTCATTCCATCGGTTTAAATAACCGAATAGAGAAATAACTCCTAACATCTCTACAATTTCGCCTTCATCCCAGTATTTATATAAATCCGTTTTGATTTTCTCGTCTACTGCATTTGGAATTACCGATGCTGCTAATGAAAAATTTAAAGCAGCGCGCTCAGCTTCTGAAAAAGCAGGATGAGTTTGATATTCCCAAATATGTTCAATTTGTTTTGCTTCAGCTCCATAACGCTCTGCAGCTCTTATAGCATGAGCCTGACAATAATGACAACCGCTAGCATTACTACTTACCCAAGCAATCATCCTTTTTAAAGCAGAAGTAACCCGACCCTTATTTTGCATCACCGCTTTGTTTAAATTAATGAACGAACGTGCAATTTCTGGTCGAATTTGCATAGTTAAAACACTGTTTGGGCAAAAGCCCAAAGTTTCATTAAAAAATGCAGCTAATTCTTTAACTTCAGGATTAGCATCTGGTGAAATTGGATTTACTAAAGGCATATGTTATATTTGTTACGATAATTGATTCTTAAAAAGATGTAATTTTACCAAACAATAAAACTACAAAAAAATGATACAGAAAGTAGAAAACAAATGGATTGCTGATATGCATTTTAATATCACCCAAACCGGTGGAAATGTTGATATTGATGCTGATGAAGCAGTTGGTGGACAAGGAAAAGGATTACTTCCAAAACCTTTGATGTTAAGTGCTTTGGCTGGTTGTACGAGTATGGATGTGGTATCGATGTTGAAAAAAATGCGCGCCGAAGTAGCTGGATTTGAAGTTCATGTAACAGGAAATTTGACCGAAGAACATCCAAAAATTTATCATAAAGTGTTGGTGGAGTATTTATTTTACGGCACCGATTTTCAAAAAGATAAAATTGAAAAAGCTGTGGATTTATCGGTAACTCGTTATTGTGGAGTGATGGAAATGTTCAGAAAGTTTGCAGAACTCACTATAGAAATTAAATATATCGAGCAATAAAATCAATTGAAAAGATTATTTTAGTGAAAAAATTGTGCGATGCGTTGGACCTTAAAACCAATTCCAGATAATCACTTAATAGTCAATCTTTCTAAGGAATTAAATGTCGATACGGAGTTAGCTACTTTGTTAGTTCAGCGAGGTATTGAAACTTATGAACAAGCCAAACATTTCTTTCGTCCAAGTTTGACTGATTTATACAATCCATATTTGATGAAAGATATGGATAAAGCCGTTGCTCGAATTGAAAAGGCGATTGCATCCAACGAAAAAATCATGGTTTATGGCGATTATGACGTGGACGGAACATCATCGGTGGCGCTTGTTTATTCTTATTTATTACAATTCACCAATTTAGTTACTACTTATATTCCAGATCGATATGCGGAAGGTTATGGTATCTCTTTCTTAGGAATCGATTATGCAGCAGATAATGATATTTCGTTAATTATTGCCTTAGATTGCGGTATCAAAGAAGCTAAAAAAGTAAAATATGCTACTGAAAAAAACATCGATTTTATCATTTGTGATCATCATCTTCCAGGCGTTGAAATTCCTAAAGCTGCGGCGGTTTTAAATCCTAAACAACTCGATTGTGATTATCCATTTAAAGAATTATGTGGTTGCGGCGTCGGATTTAAATTGATTCAAGCATTAGCTGAAAAAAATCATCAAACTATTGAAGATTTAGCACCCTATTTAGATTTAGTTGCAGCTGCAATTGCAGCAGATATTGTTCCGATGGATGGCGAAAATAGAATTTTAGCCTATTTTGGTTTAAAACAAATCAATTCAAATCCACGACCGGGAATTAAAGCACTCATACATCAACTTAAAAAAGAAATTACAATTACAGATGTTGTTTTTCAAATTGCACCACGAGTTAATGCTGCGGGAAGAATGAAACATGGAAATCACGCTGTTGAATTATTAATAGAAGAAGATTTTGATACAGCAATTAATTTTGCGAAGGAAATAGAAATATATAATACAGACCGCAGAGCTACAGAAAAGGAAATTACGGAACAAGCACTGAAACAAATTATTGAAAAAGGTGAAGATAAAAATAGTGCTACTGTAGTTTTTAATAAAAATTGGCACAAAGGAGTCATTGGTATTGTAGCTTCTCGTTTAATTGAAACCTATCATAAACCGACGATTGTTTTTACCGAAAGCAATGGTTTTTATGTTGCTTCAGCTAGATCGGTTAACGGATTTGATTTGTATGACGCTCTAGAAAAATGTTCAGAATATATGGAGCAGTTTGGAGGTCATACGCATGCGGCGGGAATTACTATTTTGCCAAAAAATTATCCATTGTTTAAAGAGAAATTTGAAAATATTGTTGCATCAAGCATCAAAGAAACTTCTAAAACACCTGAGATTTTAATCGATTTAGAAATAGATTTATCTAGTGTTACTCCAAAATTTTATCGCATTCTAAAACAATTAGAACCTTTTGGTCCAGCTAATATGAAACCTGTTTTTTTAAGCACTGGTTTGCGTGATAATGGATATGGAAAATCAGTTGGAGCCGATGGAAATCACGTTAAACTGAGTATTATTAATGGTGCAGATTCAAAGACATACAATGCAATTGGATTTAATTTAGCAGATAAATACGCTTTAACTAATGGAGGTTTTCAGGCAGTTTATACTGTAGAAGAAAATCAGTGGAATGGAAATACATCACTACAATTAATGTTAAAAGATATAAAACAAGAATAAAAAAATCCTGAAGAAATTCAGGATTTTTATAATACTATTTTTGTTCTCTGATGAGGTGAATATATACCGGAAAGTGATCACTATATCCTCCGGCATATGTGCTAAATGAATAACTTCTCATTGGATATCCTTTATATTGACCTTCTTTGTTGATTACATAACTTGGGTTGTAAATACCAGCTTTATAAAAACGGTAAGATGAAAAATCAGTATTATTAGATACCAAAGTTGAAGTGAAAAATATTTGATCAAATAAATTAATATTATCTCGATATCCAAGTGTGTTTAATCCATTTTTAAACATTTCTTCAAACGGATTATAGATTTCTCCTTCATCAATTTTTTTGTGATTAGATTTAGTTTTCAGGATATTTTTTAAACTTGAGTTTACGGGGTCATCATTTAAATCACCCATAGAAATTATTTTAGCATTAGGCTCATTTCTCCTTATTTCATTTATAATCTCAACATTTAATGCGGCTGCTTTTTCTCTACTAGGTCTACTAGCGGCCTCACCACCTCTTCTGCTTGGCCAGTGATTTACAATAAAATGAATCAGTTCTCCGTCTAAATAACCTGAAACCATAAGTTGATCTCTAGTATAATAACGCTTACCTTCATCATATAATTGTAATTCGAACGATTTATGATTTATGGGTTTAAAATAACGTTCTTGATAAAGTAATGCTACATCAATACCACGAGAATCTTTAGAATCATAATGTACAATTCCCCATCTTTTATCTTTTAACTTTCCGGTTTTTACTAAATCTTCTAAAACACTTCTGTTTTCAAGTTCGCAAACACCAATAATTACAGGACTATTTTTAGATTGATCACTCCCAATTTCTGATAAAACTCGAGCTAATTTTTCTAATTTATCTTTGTAGACTTCTGGTGTATATCTGTTGGTTCCATTTGGTGTGAATTCATCATCATTAATAAGAGGATCATTAATAGTGTCAAATAAATTTTCAAGATTATAAAAAGCAATTGTTCTTATTTGATAATTTTTATCCTTACTCTGACCAAACGAAAATGTAATGATAAAAATAAAAAAAGCAGTTAAACGAATTGTTTTTTTCATAAAAAGTATCAAAAAGCTAATTTAATAAGAAAAAAACAAACTAAATAAACAATTTATGATAATATAATTAAAAAATAACAGATTTATTTTTGTAAGTTAGTTGACTTTTTTGAGACAAAAGATAACTAAATTCAAATTGCTATGAAAAAAACGTTTATTTTATTGTTTCTCGGACTTATGTATGGCAGTATTTATGCTCAACAACAAGTCAAAGGAACAATTTCTGAAGCAGATTCAGAAAAAGCCTTAAGCGGTGTTTCAATCTCAATTCAAGGAACTGAGATTGGACAATTGTCTGGAGTTTATGGAGAATTCCTTTTAACCAACATAAGTCGCGGAACTCAAGTTCTTCAATTGAGTTATGAAGGATACGAAACGCTTTATTATCCAATTACTATAGAAGAAGGAAAAGATTTAGACATTGGTACATTAACATTGTATCCTATATTTAAATCTGATTTTGACACGAGTATCATTTCTTTATCTGAAGATGAGCTTTCAGAAGATGAAAAAGGAGGTTCTGAAAACGTGTCTGGCTTATTACAATCTTCAAAAGATGTCTTTATGAGAGCCGCTGCTTTTAATTTTGGTCAGGCAAGATTTAGAGTTAGAGGTTTTGATTCTAGTTACGGTCAATTATTAGTGAATGGAGTTTTAATGAACAAAATAAATGATGGAAGACCTCAGTGGAGTAATTGGGGTGGATTAAATGACGCAACCAGAAATCAGGAATTTTCAAACGGTTTATCTGTTTCTGATTTAACTTTTGGAGGGATTTTAGGTTCTACTAATATCAACACTAGAGCCTCAAATTATAGATCAGGATCAAGTGTTTCATACGCTTCTGCAAACACAAATTATTCAGGTAGAGTTATGGCTACTCATTCGTCTGGCTTAACCAAAAATGGTTGGGCTTATGTGTTTTCTGGATCTCGTCGTTTTGCAGAAAATGGTTATTTTGATGGCACAACTTATAATGCGTGGTCAGCATTTATAGCTGTTGAGAAAAGAATAAATGATAACCATAGTTTAAACTTAACAGCAATTTATACTCCAGTTCGTAGAGCAAAATCATCTGCCAATACACAAGAAGTATATGATTTAGCTGGATATAAATATAATTCGTATTGGGGATATCAAAATGGGGAAAAACGCAATTCACGAATTAAAGAAATAGAAGAGCCAATAATTATATTAAGTCACTATTGGAAAATTGATAAAACAACATCATTAAATACCAATGTTGCTTATCAATTTGGACATATTGGAGATAGCCGTTTAAATTATGCCAATGCACCAAGTCCTGACCCAACTTACTATAGAAATTTACCTAGTTATTATTTAAGATTTCAAGACAATTTAAATTATACAGGAGCTTATTTAGCAGGTGAAGCATTTAGAAACGACCCTAGTTATAGCCAAATAAATTGGGAAAATTTATATAGAGCAAATATTGAAAATGGAACGACTCATTATTATTTATCAGAAGATCGTGTAGATGATAAAACGATTACAGCTAATACAATATTTAAAAAATATTTATCTGACAATATCACTTTAAACGCAGGATTTTCTTACAGACATTTAAATTCGGAGAATTATGCTAAAATGTTAGATATGTTAGGTGGTGATAGTTTTTTAGATATCGATTATTTTGCAACAGGTAATGCGATGCAAAGTGATTTAAATAATCCTAATAGATTAGTAAAAGTTGGCGATAAATTAAATTATCACTATGATATTACATCCAATGATTTGAATTCATTCTTACAATTTCAATTCAAATACAACAAAGTAGATTTTTATGTAGGAACCAACTTTAATTTAAGAGATTATCAACGAGAAGGTTTTTATAAAAACGGCACATTTGCTAATAATTCATTTGGAAAAAGTGAGAAAAAATCATTTTCTGACGTAAGTTTTAAAGGTGGTGCTACTTATAAAATTAATGGACGTAATTTAATAGATTTCAATGCGGGTTATATTAATCAAGCGCCTACCATAAGAAATGCTTTTGCCAATTCAAGAGTAAATAATGAATTCACGCCAAATCTAAAATCTGAAAAAATAACAACTGGTGATATTAGTTATATTTATAGAGCACCAGGAATTCAAGCAAGGTTGACTGGTTATTATTCTAAATTTGAAAATGTAACAGAAACTTCTTTCTTTTTCGCTGAAGGATTAAGAGGAGATGAAGCAGATTTTGTTGCTGAAATCTTAACTGGTGCAGAAAAATTAAATTTTGGTGCTGAATTTGGAATTGAAGTTCAAGTAGTTCCAACGGTAAAATTAATTGGTGCTGCGGCTGTTGGTCAATATACCTATAACAACAATCCTCAATTGTATATTCAGTCAGATGTGTTTACTGATCTTAACAGTGATTTTGGAAATGCTTATATAAAAGATTATAAACTTTCTGGAACACCTCAAAGAGCTTATTCTTTAGGTTTTGAATATAGAGATCCTAAATTCTGGTGGTTAAGCGCCAATGCAAATTTGTTATCACATAATTACTTAGATATTTCGCCACTTTTAAGAACAGATAATTTTTATTTAAGAGCAGATGGACTTCCATTTCCAGATGCCACTCAAAAAGAAGTAGATAGTTTATTGAAACAAGAACGATTTGATGAAGCCTTTATAGTAAATATAGCCGGAGGAAAATCTTGGAGACTGAAAAATAATTATTATTTAGGATTTTTTGCCAGTGTTAATAATGTGCTTGGCGAAATATATAAATCTGGTGGATATGAACAATCTAGAAATGCTAACTATAGTGAGTTAAAAGCAGACAAAGATTTGCAATACCCAACTTTTAGCCCTAAGTATTATTATGGTAATGGCGCCACTTATTATTTCAATGTTTATTTACGATTTTAATTAATTAACTGAAAATATTATAAAAATGAAAACAAATCAATTAATAAAATTCTTCTTCGGATTCATAGCAATATTTGGATCTTTAACTTCATGTGTAGAAGATTCACAGTACGATACACCAACAATTAAAAACCCTAATTGTGATAATCCTAATTTAGTTGCAACTACAACACTTGAAGTGGTTAAAAGGATTGCAACAGAATCATTCAGTGTGCCAATTCATAGATTCACATCAGATGATATTATAGAAGGTTATGTTGTTTCTAGTGATAAAGCAGGTAATATATTTAAACAAGTTTATATTCAAGATAAACCAGAAAATCCAAAGTTTGCAGTTGTTCTTAACATTGATGAATATGATACGAATGTAAAGTATCAAGTAGGAAGTAAAATATTTATCAAATTAAAAGGACTTGCTGTTACAAACAATTATGGTTCAATAGAAATTGGTGTTGGAAACGGAAGTCAATTAGAAAATATTCCGGTAGAATTGGCTAGAAAACAAATTTTAAAAGCATGTGAACCAATTGTGACCATTGTTCCAAAAAAATTATTAATATCTCAACTTACAAAAGATCATTTAGGAATGCTTGTAGAAATTGAAAGAATTAGATTAAAAAAATCTGATGAAGGATTTAGTTATGCAGGAACTACTTATAGCGGTTATAGTAGAAATTTTGAAACGGTAGATAATGATTGTTTCTTAAATGGAAGTATCATTTTAAGAACAAGTAAGTATGCAGATTTTGCACTTACACCAATACCAAAAGAACAAGGAAGTATTGTTGCAATTTTAAGTGAATACAGTGGTACATATCAATTATTTATTAGAGATACAAAAGATGTTAAATTAACTACACCCGCATGTGTTGCCCCACAGCCAGTGACTTTGATTGATGAAAATTTTGAAAAATATGCTTTAGATAACGGTTTTACAGTTTCTGGTTTATATGTTCTTAATTTAACAGGATGGTCTAATTTTTCAACAGCAGGAACTTTTAAATGGCAATTAGACAAATTATCTACCAATTCTTTTGCAACCTTTCAAGCAACTTCAACTCCGGTTGGTAACTATATTGGTTGGTTAGTTACGCCGCAGTTAAATATGGATTTACAAATCAATGAAAGTTTAACATTTAATATCCAAAAATTAACCGTTGCTGGAAGCCAAACAGAACTTGAAACAATGTATTCTAGTAACTGGGACGGTACAGAACTTGGTTTAAATACCGCAACTTGGATTAATTTACCTTTAACTTATCCAGCAGCAACAAGTGCCAATACATTGAATACCTTTAATTTATCTTTAATAACTGGTAAAATACACCTTGCTTTTAGATATAACGGAAGTTCAACTAATAGAACTAAATGGAGAGTAGATGATATAAAAATTACAGGAATGAGATAATTAGTTAAAAGCGCATAATTAAAAAATATACCACAAACCTGTTCAATTTATAGAGCAGGTTTTTTTATTGATAAAATGATTAAAATACTCGTAAATTTGCAATTCATGAGTGAAATATTATGATTGAAAAGAAAGAAATAATTTATGAAAAAGTAGTGTTGATTGGCATTGTTACTCAAAAACAAACCGAACAACAAGCTGATGAATATTTGGATGAATTAGAATTTCTGACTCATACTGCGGGCGGAGAAGTCAAAAAACGATTTATTCAAAAACTAGAATTCCCCAATCCGAAAACCTTTTTGGGAACCGGAAAATTAGAAGATGTGAAAAACTATATCACCGAAAATGAAATAGGAACCGCTATTTTTGATGATGAATTAGCTCCATCGCAATTGCGTAATATTGAAAAAGTACTCAACATAAAAGTATTAGACAGAACCAATCTTATACTAGATATTTTTGCGCAACGCGCCCAAACCAGTTACGCCAAAACGCAAGTAGAATTAGCGCAATGTCAATATTTATTACCGCGTTTAACCAGATTATGGACACACTTAGAGCGTCAAAAAGGAGGTATCGGACTCAGAGGTCCCGGAGAAACGGAGATAGAAACCGACCGTCGTATCATCCGCGATAAAATTTCTTTACTCAAAGAAAAATTAATCATTATCGATAAACAAATGGCGGTGCAAAGAAAAAACCGCGGTAAAATGGTACGCGTTGCTTTAGTTGGATATACCAACGTAGGCAAATCAACTTTGATGAATGTCATCAGTAAAAGCGATGTCTTTGCCGAAAATAAACTATTTGCCACACTTGATACAACTGTTCGTAAAGTCGTGATTCGGAATATTCCGTTCCTTTTAACAGACACCGTAGGGTTTATCAGAAAACTACCAACTCAGCTAGTAGAATCGTTTAAATCTACATTAGATGAAGTTCGAGAAGCTGATTTATTGTTACATATTGTTGATATTTCTCACCCAAATTTTGAAGAACATATTGCATCAGTAGAATCAACTTTAGCAGAAATTAAGTGTAGTGATAAGCCAGTAATTATGGTTTTTAATAAAATTGATAATTATTCATATCAAACTATTGATGGTGATGATTTAGTAACTCAAAAAGATAAAGAACACTATACTTTAGAAGATTGGAAAAAGACCTGGATGAGTAAAATGCAAAACAATTGTGTTTTTATTTCGGCTCTAAATAAAGAAAATATAGAAGATTTTAAGGATATTGTTTTTGAGGAAGTTAAGAAAATTCATATCACAAGATTTCCCTACAATGATTTTTTATATCAAGAATTTGAGGAAGAAGTGTAAAAAAATTCAAATTTACACAAATCAAAAAAGAGGGGATTTTCCCCTCTTTCTCTTTTTTAACTAACTAATTCTATTAATGAAAACGGATGTTTATTGAATTAAATTCTGTAATAAATTTACACTGTCAACAATTGCCCAAGCTCCGGGAGTCAGTAAAGCTCCGGTTGCAGTTGTGCTGGTGGTAAAGTTTGCTGTTGGGAAAGCTACTGTAAATGTACTGGATCCGGCACCTGTTTGAGGCATATTGTCGCCAATTTTTATGTTTTGGATTTTAATCTTCCCGTTATTTACATGGTTATTATTGGTATCAACATCCTGAATTCTAACTGCGACTGCATTGGCGGCGGTATATCCAGAGATTACAATGTTTGAATAATCACCATTTCCTTGTTTTTTAAATTGAATAGCATCAACTTCTAAAGGATTTCCGGCTTCTGTTACGGTTCCGGCTGCTCTTCTTAAGGTGATATTAGCCACTTTTGGAAAAAATGCATTGTTCACACTTTTGGCCTCAATTTCCATCCCAAAATTTCCTGTCCCAGTTTGATAAGCGTACCAGTTGGTGTTGTTTTGACCATTCCAGCCATCTTGCCAATCAAAAGAATCATCATAATTACCGTAAGAAATGAGATTTTTTGCATTTACGGTTCCTCCATAAAACTCAAAACCATCATCAGCACCTTTGTAAGAAACCAGGTTTTCTAAAATTGTTCCTGAACCTACCGCATAAAAAGAAAAACCATTCATTTCAGAATTTCCATCCAATATTTTTTTACCTGCATATTCTACTCTAACATACTGTAAAGTTCCGCTGCTATGTGTTGGATTGGTACCTCCGTAAACAATATTGGTTCCGTCTTCTGAGGTTGCGGTTGTAATAGGTGTTCCATCAGCAGTTTTTCCTGACACAATTGGAGCATCTCCAAACATGATAATTCCACCCCAAGATCCCGGTGTTTTAGATATTTCTGTAAATACTACCGGCTCTGCCGCTGTACCAAATATGTTTAATTTACCTCCTTTTTCTACCAGTAAAGCATCGGCACCATTGGTTACATTTGCTGTAACAATTGAACCTGCTACAAAAGTGAGTGTGGCTCCATCTTTTATCCTAACAGTACCGCTTAAGGTATAAACACCTTTTGCATAGGTTTTATTTGCAGTAACATCTCCTGTAATTTCACCCGTTGCAAGTGGAGGTGTTGTTACATCTTCATCGTCTGATGGAGTACAATTGATAAAAGTCAAACTCAAAACAGTGAGGATAAATACTAAATTTTTCATTTTTTTCATTTTTTAAATGGTGAGTTTTATAATTAATTATTTGGTTCAAAATTAAAATTTTCATTTTTTAAATTGATTATGAAATTGTTATTAAATCATTATTATACAGTGAATTATATGTTAAGTTGATGTTAAGTAAGTCTATAAAAAAAGAGCTTTTTTAAGCTCTTTTTAGTGGTTTTAAAAAGTGTAACCCAAACTAAATGAGAAACCTATCCCCTTTTTAAAAGCTCTAAGAATCAAAGAATCTTCGGTAATATTTAAAACACTTTTATTTCCAAGTTCTTTTTTATAAGTCGGATTTAAGATGTTATCAACACCCAGTTTTAGTTCTACCTTTTTTGAAATGGTATTGATCCAAACAACATCTAATTTGTTATATGACTTTTCATAAATATGATCAATTCCCGATGATCCCACCGCAAAAATTCTATCTCCATAAACATTATATACCAGCGTCATTGAATTTTTCCAAGAATTATTTAGGAAGAAATCATATTTTAAATCGGCATTTATCAACCAGTTAGAAGCACCTTGAAGATTTCTGTTGGTGCTGTTTTCTAATTCGTTTCCTTGTTGAGTCAAATCAATTTTTACATCAGTACTCATGATTGAGGTATTAAATCCAATAGAAAAATTTTCTAGAGATTCGTTTATTCTGCTCAGTTGTAGTAATAACTCAATTTCAGCGCCATAAATTACTGCCTGTTCAGAATTTTTAAAAGTGGTTATTTGTCCGCCACTATTTGCGGTAGTTTTGAAAACTCTTTCAATTGGATTGTTGATTAATTTTCCGAACAATCCAACCGCAATTAATTCATTATTACTGGGAAAAAGTTCGTATTTGAAATCGGCATTGTAGTTATCGCTATTAGATAAATTTGGATTTCCACTTTCAGAAGTTGCATCAGCATTGATATAATTGATGGGTAACAATTCCATCGCAACAGGTCTGGTGATTGTTTTTGCTAATGAAAGTCGAAGATTGTTTTTATTGCTTAAAATATATTTGGTGTTGATTGCCGGTAGAATATCCACTTGATCCTCCGTTTTTTTACGAAAAGCACTTCCAAACGGATCTCCTTGCTCTCTATATTTTAGTTCGCGCGATGATATTTCGGCTCTTAGACCAGTATTTAATTCCCATTTTTCTCCAAAATTCAAAAATAAATTCAAATATCCGGCATTTACAAAATGATGTAATTTTACTTTATAATCACCGTTCGATTCTTCTTGAACATAAATAATTCCGTTATTGATATCGTCATTGATATATTCACTAACAGTATTGAGCGTTTTGGTATCGTTTTTTTCAATGTTTTTCTTAGTTGAAAAGAAACGATAACTCGATTGCATATCGTTTAAAAAACTATTGTACCCAACAGCTAATTTATTTGGCTTTTCTTTTTCGCCAAATTTTAAATTGTATTCAAATAAAGAAGATGCATAAAAATTACCTTTTATGTCTAAATATTGACGATTTAAATTATTTCCGCCATAAGACATATTAATCTGTGTATCATTTACTTTGATGGCTGTAATAAATTTCCTGTCGGGTTGTTGGAAAGAAGTTTTTACAAATGATCCACTGATTTTAATACTGTGTTTCCCATCAGATGAAAGTTTATATTCACCTAATAATTGGTTGTTCCAATAATTAGATTGTTCAAATTGATTTAATCGGATAAGATTGTTCGTTTGATTGGCTAAACTGTTGGTATAACCCAATTGATCTTGAATGTTGCTTTCAGTTGCTTTTAAAAGAAATGAGTTTAAATTAATTGCAAGTCGGCTGGTTTTGTAGGTCAATCCTAACAAGCCGGAAAAGGAAGTTTGATAAAGGTATTGGGTATTGTATAAATTATTGTCATAATTACCCTGCCCAAGGTTAAAAGTTCTATCAACGCCTTCTCTTATAGAATACTTATTGTCAAAATTAAAAGATAAGAGGTAACTTACATTTTGATTATTTTTAAGGATGAATTTTTCGGCATGTAAAAATCCGATACTTGAATTTAACGGACTTACAGTTTCATTGACATCCCACGATTTTTTTCCATATATATTTTCATATTCTGATGGAGAAAGTTTTTTTCCGGAAGGAACCGTTCCGAAAATACCGGAAAGTTCTCTTTTATTTCCAATGAGCCCAAGAAATCCTGAATTAGAATTGGCATCATCAGAAAGTAGAAATTTCTTAAAATTATTGTTGGTAGTAAAACCAACTCCCAAAGTAAGTTTAGTAATATTTTTTGCTTGAGGTGTTTCTATATTGATGGTTGCTCCGGCAAAATCACCAGAAATATTAGGATTGAATGTTTTGTATATATTCAAAACCCCCACAATATCCGATGGAAATAAATCAAGCGGAATTAATTTTTTAAAAGGGCTATTAGAAGGCGTTTGTAAATCATTAATTAACAAATTGTTGTAACGATCTTCTAGTCCGCGGATAAACAAACCTCTTCCGTCAACTTTTGTAATTCCTGTAACTTTTGTTAAGCCCTCGGCAACATCACTAATGCCTTTTCGAGCCAATTCTTGTGATCCAATACTTTGTTTAATTTCAACGGCTTTTTGTTGTTCGTGTAATAAAACTTTCTCTGTTTCTCTAGAAAAAGAATACTCAACCTGAGCACTTTTTAATTGAATACTATTGGATTGTAAAGCATAATCAATACTAATTTTTTCAGATCCTTTAGTAGAAAATGGTATTTCTTTGGTTTCATATCCCAAGTAAGAAATCATCAAAGTATAGTTTCCAGGAGTTACAGCAATTGCATAAAATCCTTTTTCATTGGTCGATGAACCAATAGAAGTTCCTTTAATGACCACGCTCACAAATGATAAAGGTTCATTATTAAACTCTTTGTCTAAAATAGTTCCTGTAACCGTCGCTTTTTGTGCCAATACGATTGTAGAAAATAATAAAAAGAAGATTGTAGATTTGAGATTCATGTTTCTTTATAATTTTTTTACAAAGTAACTGCTATCAGATTACCTCAATATTAACCGCTTGTTATTAATTTGTTGCTTATATATTATTAAATTGTTAATACATTAAGTTTGTGTTAAGTCCTAAAATTCATCTGATATTATTGTTAACTTTGAAACATCTTTCTTTTATAAAGCTTTAAGAATTAAAAAATTAGATATGGAAAATAAGAATATTAAAATTTTATTGGTTGATGATGAAAAAGATATTTTAGAAATTATTGGATATAATTTATCAAAAGAAGGGTATCAAATTATAACAGCATCAAACGGTAAAGAAGCCATAGAGCAAGCTCAAAAAAACAACCCCCATCTTATTATTATGGATATCATGATGCCTGAAATGGATGGAATAGAAGCTTGTGAAAATATTAGAAAATTACCGGAGATGGGAAATACTATTATTGCTTTTTTAACTGCAAGAAATGAAGATTATTCGCAAGTAGCCGGTTTTAATGCTGGAGCAGATGATTATATAGCTAAACCTATAAAACCAAAACTTTTAATTAGTAAGGTCAATGCGCTATTGAGAAGATTAAATTACAGTAATAAGAACATTAATATTCTCCACGTCGGAAATATTGAAATTAATAGAGAAATCTATAAAATTATTAAAGAAGGAGTCGAAATTATTTTACCTAAAAAAGAATTTGAATTATTCTATTTGTTAGCCACCAAACCAGGAAAAGTATTTACCAGAGAAGAAATTTTAGATAAAATATGGGGTAAAGAAATAGTAATTGGAAAAAGAACCATCGATGTTCATATCAGAAAATTGAGAGAAAAAATAGGAGATGATTACCTAAAAACCATCAAAGGTGTTGGGTATAAAGTTGAATTTTAATCATCACACTTTTCATATTTAAGTTTGCAATTTTGAGTAAAGCATTGTTGTTTTAATCAGTCAAAAATGAAAATAAACTTTTTAACACTTGTAGTGAGCTTGTCATAGTGAGCTTGTCGAACTAATCAACAAATATCTTAAAACAAAAAATTTACCCCAACACCTAACACTTCCTTAAACTGTGACTTTTTAGAAGTATTGTCATCAATAATGGTGTGAAACTGAATATTGGTTGATAAATATTTATTGACTTGCAAAACAATATTTAACTGATGGTTGACATCCACATTTTGAAAATCTTCTAAATAATTGGCGTACAAATTCAAAATATTTTCCATTGATACATTTACCATAATGTCTTTTTTATGATATAGGGAAGCATTGAAACCTAATTCATATCGACTATGATCTCCAGGAGAAACGCCATAAGCTCCTATGCTAGAAAGATAATCATCAGCAACAATAATTATTTTTGAAGTAAGTGGAGAAATATTGATTTTAAATTGATCATCTTTTTTATACATAAATCCAGGCCCAAACGATAAATAAGCAGGAGCTAAAAATTTTGAAACAGGTATTTCGCCATTTGGATCTGTTTTGTAGTCGTAACCATTGGTAAATTGCGTCTGGAAATTTAAAAAGGCAGAATAAAACCAATATTTTGCTGCTTTTTTCCCCACAATAGAATTAAATTCTATGCGATCATCCATTTTACGAGTTCCACTACTTTTTGTTTTGGTCATTCCGTAGGCTGTAATTATTTTATTATCCCACCGCCAATCACCTTTTCTGTAATTAAAATCATAATTAATAAAAGCATTTGCAGACAAGCTATTTTCACCTCCTGCAATCCAATTAGAGAAAGTTGATTGGTTAAAAGTTATGGCTACTTTTCCTCCTTTTTTCCAAACATCCACAGGTTCTTTAGAATCAATTTCAGTTTGAGCAAATATTGAGAAAGAAAAACTTATTATAACAGTAAATAATAAAATAGACTTTTTCATAAAATAATTATTTAGTAATAAAAAAGATAGAAATGTTAAGATACAAAAAAATTACTTTTTTTGTTTATAAAGAGGAACATTTGAGCAAGCTTCGCCAAACATTAGAGATTTTACCAAAGGTTTTAATTTTTGAATCAAGAGTGAATAAGCATTGTTTGAAATTGGAATATCTGAACATCCTTTAATGATAATTTGTTGGTCTTTATAAATAGAAAAATCAGTTTTTTCAAGAGACTCAAGTAAGAGATTGTCTTCTAAATCTTGAAGTGTTCCTATTATAATTTTTTGTGCAATACCGGTAAGTTGTGAAGTTAGTAAAAGATAGGCCCAACTTGGGACAATTGCATCTTCTGCAGGTTGAATTACCACAAACTTATTTTGATATTGTTCCCAATCATGTGTAGCGATTTTATCTCTAAAATCAAGTTCTTTTAAAATGATTTCTTCAAAAAGCCAATCTGATAAGTTGATAATTTTACGTTGACCTTTTGGAATAAAATCAACTAAATCAATATTGATTAGTTTACTGTTAGCAACTTTATTTACAATTTCATCAGCCATTACAGAAAGCCAAGTTCCAGTTTTGCTTCATCGCTCATCATGCTATGATTCCACGCAGGATCAAAAGTAATTTCAACTTCGCAAGAATCAACTTCATCTAAAGATTTTACTTTTTCTTCCACATCTCTCGGTAATGTCTCAGCTACTGGGCAATTAGGTGTAGTTAAGGTCATGATAATTTTTGCGCCTTTTTGGTCATTCACAAATACATCATAAATTAACCCTAATTCATAGATGTCTACAGGAATTTCTGGGTCAAATATAGTTTTGATAATTTCTATAATTTTTGTTCCTAGGGCTCTTTTTTCTGCTTCCGTCATTGGTATTGAAATAATTTATATTCATTCTAAATAAGAGCAAATATACAAATTTATTATGTTATGAAATCCCCATGTTTATATAAATACAGTCATTGATATAGAAATTTTATTCAAACTGGCGAAACGTTAGTTCGTGAATACCATAAAAAAATAAATAACGAATGAACAATTCCACAACCTATCCCGATTTTTCGGGATGACAGATAAAAAACAATAAATTATCACCTTATGATAGTTTTGTTTGGTACGCTAATGCAAATAATTTAATTTGTTTAATCATAGAGACTAAACCATTGGCTCTGGTTGGTGATAAATGTTCTTTTAATCCAATTGCATCAATAAAAAAAGGTTCTGCTTCTAAAATGATAGCTGGTGATTGGTTAGAAAAAACGCGAAGTAACAATGCTATTATACCTTTTGTTAAAATAGCATCGCTATCGGCTGTATATTTCACAATTCCATTATTTAATTCGGCATGTAACCAAACTTTTGATTGACATCCTCTAATTAAATTTTCATCTTTTTTGTAGAATTCTTCAATCATAGGAAGTGATTTTCCAATCTCAATTAAGTATTCATAGCGTTGTATCCAATCATCAAACATAGAAAATTCATCTATAATTTCTTCTTGTATCTCTTTAATAGTCATGGCTAAAATATTTTTGTAAAGGTAAAATATTGATTTACTAAGTGATGATAAAATTTTAAAAAATGTTACTTTTTTACGTCATTCAAGCATACTCAAAAAGTTAGCTGTATATTTGCAGAAATATTTTTTAAAATTGATATGAGTAAATTATTGATAGTTGGAACGGTAGCTTTTGATGCAATTGAAACACCTTTTGGTAAAACAGATAAAATTTTAGGTGGAGCAGCAACTTATATTGCTCTTTCAGCTTCACAATTTGAGGTTGATATTGCAATTGTATCTGTTGTTGGCGGAGATTTTCCTAAATCTTATTTAAAGATGTTGGAAGATAGAAATATCAATATTTCTGGTATAGAAATTATCGAGAAGGGAAAGACATTTTTTTGGAGTGGCAAATACCATAATGATTTAAATACGCGAGATACTTTAAGAACTGATTTAAATGTTTTAGCAGATTTTAAACCAAAAGTTCCGGCAGATTATCAGCAACCAGATTTTTTAATGTTGGGTAATTTACATCCTGCAGTTCAAATGGCGGTGATCAAACAAATTCCTCTTAGACCTAAGTTAGTAGTATTAGATACCATGAATTTTTGGATGGATAATACTTGGGATGAACTGATGGAAGTAATCAAAAAAGTAGATGTTATAACTATAAATGATGAAGAAGCTCGTCAACTTTCTGGAGAATACTCTTTAGTTAAAGCTGCTCAAAAAATACAAGAATTAGGTCCAAAATATGTAGTAATAAAAAAAGGAGAACACGGAGCGTTGTTATTTAATGAAGATCGTGTTTTCTTTGCACCTGCCTTACCTCTAGAAGTTGTTTTCGACCCAACAGGCGCTGGAGATACTTTTGCTGGAGCTTTTATTGGATATTTAGCCAAAACAAAAGACATATCATTTGAGAATATGAAAACAGCTGTAATGTTAGGTTCTAACTTAGCTTCTTTTTGTGTAGAGAAATTCGGGACTGAACGTATGCAAGAACTTACTTATGATGAAATTACACAACGTATGTTTTTATTTAAGCAATTAACACACTTTGATATTGATTTATAAAATAAAATTCCGCCAAAAAGCGGAATTTTTTGATTAATTTAAAACCAAAATATAACCCATGAGCGACTTTATTAAACATGAATGTGGAATAGCTTTAGTACGATTATTAAAACCACTATCTTTTTATAAAGAAAAATACGGTTCCTATTTTTATGGAATTGACAAAATGTATTTATTGATGGAAAAACAACACAATAGAGGTCAAGATGGAGCTGGAATTGCAAGTGTTAAAATAAATGTAGAACCTGGAACAAGGTATATTGATAGAGCTCGATCTAATGAACAAAATTCAATTCAAGATGTTTTTAAACAAGTTAATGATCAAATAAAATTTTCAATGCGAGGTGTTGATGCTAATGATGAAATAGCACTTCAAAAAGAAGTTCCTTTTATGGGCAATTTATATTTAGGTCATGTCCGTTATGGTACTTTTGGAAGTAACAGCATAGAAAGCGTTCATCCATTTATTAAACAAAGTAATTGGATGCATAAAAACTTGATAGTTGCAGGAAATTTTAATCTTACAAATACAAAACAACTCTTCAATGATTTGGTTGAAATTGGTCAACATCCCAAAGAAATGACTGACACTGTTACGGTAATGGAAAAGATAGGTCATTATTTAGATGATGAAGTTTCAGAAATTTACCAGCGATTAAAATTAGAAGGAGTTTCAAAAAAAGACTCTTCTCGATTGATTGAAAAAGAACTCAATATCCAAAAAATATTACAACGTTCAGCTAAAAACTGGGACGGAGGTTATGCAATGGCGGGTTTATTAGGTCATGGTGATGCTTTTGTTTTAAGAGATCCTGCCGGAATTAGACCCGTATTTTATTATCATGATGATGAAGTTGTGGTGGTAGCATCTGAGCGTCCAGTAATTCAGACAGTTTTTAATGTAAAAACAGAGGAAGTTAAAGAGTTAGAACACGGAAGCGCTTTAATCGTCAAAAAAGATGGAAAAATTTCAGTAGAAAACGTCTTAGAACAACTCCCTAAAAAATCATGTTCATTTGAGCGTATTTATTTTTCTAGAGGAAGTGATGAATCCATTTATCAAGAGCGAAAATTATTAGGAAAATACGTATTCCCGCAGATATTAGAAAACATCAATTATGATATAGAAAACACCGTTTTCTCGTATATTCCTAATACAGCAGAAATATCTTTTTACGGAATCATTGCCGCCGCCGATGAATATTTGAATAAATCGAAAATTGAAGCAATCTACAAACAAGGTCGTAAAATTAAAGAAGAAAAATTACA
>JAUYUF010000078.1 GCA_030694835.1 Flavobacteriaceae bacterium
GGTAATTAAATCTGGTTTAATGTCTGAATATTGATGCGAAAAAAATTGACCACTTCTACCGTAACCCGATTGTATTTCGTCGAGGATTAAGAGTGCTCCGAACTGTTCACACAAAGATTTACACTTTTTCAAAAAAGAAGTTGTCGGAATATTGACACCTCCAACGCCTTGGATTCCCTCTACAATTATAGCACAAACTTCATCATTCATAGCTTGTTCCAATGCCAATTCATCATTAAATGGTAGAAAAATAACATTTTCAGTTTCATTGATAGGAGCACATAGAGTAGGGTCATCAGTTGCAGCAACAGCCAATGAGGTTCTTCCATGGAATGATTGACTAAAAGCAATCACTTTTTTCTTTCGGGTATGAAAAGAAGCTAATTTCAAAGCATTTTCGTTGGCTTCTGCTCCGCTATTACACAAAAACAATTGATAATCGGTATAACCAGAAAGTTCTCCTAATTTATAGGCCAATTCTTCTTGAAGTTTAATTTTAATCGAATTAGAATAAAAACCAATTTCATTCAATTGTTTGGTGAGTTGTTGAATATAAGTAGGGTGACTGTGACCAATGGAGATCACCGCATGTCCACCATATAAATCTAAATATTTTACGCCATTTTGATCCCAAACATAGGAACCTGCTGCTTTTACAAGTTCTATATCAAATAGGGGATATACATCAAATAATTTCATTGTTCTATTTTTTAATAGTTGATACTTTTTAATTTTAAACCAGCATTTTCTTCCAACCCAAACATTAGATTCATGTTTTGAACTGCTTGTCCAGAAGCTCCTTTTAATAAATTATCAATACAGCTGGTGATTAATAATTGATCTCCATGTTTTTCTATATGCAATAAACATTTGTTGGTATTAACAACTTGCTTGAGATCAATTGGATTCTTACTGATATGTACAAAAGGATGTTCTTTATAAAATTGTTGATACTGATATTGAATTTCCTCGATACTCAACTCACAAGATGTATAAATACTTGCAAAAATACCTCTAGAAAAACTACCTCTGTAGGGGATGAAATTCAACTCACTATTAAAATTAGGTTGTAATTGATTTAAACTTTGACCGATTTCAGCTAAATGCTGATGTTCAAAGGCTTTATAAATACTTAAATTATTATGTCTCCATGTAAAATGAGTAGCAGCACTTAAGGCTTGTCCTGCTCCAGTAGCTCCAGTGGTAGCCGAAATGTGTACAGCATTATTTAATCCATTCAATACTGCTAAAGGTAAAAGTGCCAATTCAATACAAGTGGCAAAACAACCAGGATTAGCAATATATTGAGCAGTTTTAATCGCTTCTCTATTTAATTCGGGTAAACCATAAACAAAAGTTGAAGGTTGAATTCTGTGATCCTGACTTAAATCAATTATTTTTAATGTTGATGAATATTTTAATTGACTCAAACTTTTGAGGGCTTCTCCATGACCAACACATAGAAAAAGGACATCTATTCCTTCAATCATTTCATAATTTGAAAAGACCAAATCAGTATCACCAATTAAATCGGTATGTACATCTGTAACAAATTTACCAGTATGACTTTTACTATTCACAAAAGTAATTTCGACATGAGGATGATGAATCAATAGTCTCAATAATTCTCCACCGGTATACCCAGCTCCTCCTATAATTCCAATTTTTATCTTATTCATCTTTATTAATTTGATGGTAAATACTCATTTGATTACTCATTATTTTGGTATATCCTTTTACATCTTCACCACTCCAACTATTATTCATTTCTCCATAACTTCCAAATTGGTTCGACATCAAATCATGTTTTGATTCAATTCCGATAATTGAAAAAGAATAAGGACTTAATTTCACAAAAACTTTACCTGTAACTTTCTTTTGAGTTGAGGTTAAAAACGCTTCTAAATCACGCATAATTGGATCTAAAAACAATCCTTCGTGCAGCCAACTTCCATACCACATGGCTTGTTGATCTTTAATCATCAATTGCAATTTGGTAAGGGTGTGTTTTTCCAACACATGATGTGCTTTTATAATGATGATAGCTGCTGCTGCTTCAAAACCAACTCTTCCTTTAATTCCGATAATAGTATCTCCAACATGGATATCTCTTCCAATGCCAAAAGGAGCCGCTATATTTTCTAATGCCATAATAGCCTCCGTTGGATGTGTATATGATTGCCCATCAATCATTTTTAATTCCCCTTTTTCAAAATACAATTCAATATTTAATGGAGTTGTTTTTGTTACTTGAGTAGGATATGCTTCCTCTGGTAATGCTAAATGTGAGGTTAAGGTTTCTTTTCCTCCAACAGAAGTCCCCCAAAGACCTTTATTGATACTATATTTGGCTTTTTCAGCATTGATTTCAATGTCATTTTCTTTTAAAAATTCAATTTCAGCTGCTCTTGATAGTTTTTGATCTCGGATAGGTGTAATAATTTGTATCGTCGGTATTAAAATATTAAAAATAGCATCAAACCGTACTTGATCATTACCTGCTCCAGTACTTCCGTGGGCTACATAAGCCGCATTGATGCTTTTAGCATAGTTTGCGATGGAAGTAGCTTGTGAAATTCTTTCAGCACTAACAGATAAAGGATAGGTATTGTTTTTTAATACATTTCCAAAAATTAAATATTTAATAACAGTATCGTAGTAATTGTTGGTTTCATCAATACAACAAAAAGAAGCAACACCTAAATAATTGGCTTTTTGTTCAATTTCATTGATTTCTATTTCGGTAAATCCACCGGTATTTACAATAACGGCATGCACCTCTAAATTTAATATTTTTGACAGGTAAATAGCACAGTATGAAGTGTCTAATCCTCCACTAAAGGCTAATACAACTTTTTTATTTGACATAATTAAAAAGTATTATTGATTTTGTTTTACTTAAAATTTTAAATAGTTTATGTTTTTTTATACGCATAAAACGCTCATACAATTTTGATTTTTTTGAAAACTCCCATTTCTTTTTCTTGTGAGGAACTGGATTTAAAAGCATTGCAGTACACAAACAATTTTTACGTTCCTTCATTTTAAGGATTTCAAAATTGATACAACTTTCGCATCCTTTCCAAAAAGCTTCATCTTGGGTTAGTTCTGAATAAGTTACAGGTTCGTAGCCAAGTTCAGAATTGATTTTCATCACAGCCAATCCTGTAGTAAGTCCAAATATTTTAGCATCAGGATAGTTGGTTCTGGAAAGTTCAAAAACTTTCTTTTTAATTTTTCTAGCTAAGCCTGTTTTTCTGTAATCAGGAGCTACAATTAATCCGGAATTCGCTACATAGTTACCATGACTCCAAGTCTCTATATAGCAAAACCCAACCCAAATGTTTTCATTTGTTAAAGCAATAACTGCTTTACCATCTAGGATTTTATGGGTGATATAATCAGGTGTTCGTTTCGCAATTCCAGTTCCACGGGCTTTTGCAGACGATTCCATTTCATCACAGATAATTTGAGCATAACCGATATGTTGCTCATTAGCAACGAGTATTTTAATAACTGAATTGTGCATCAGCAAAAAATTAAAAATGAAACAAAGGTGTATGAATTTGTTGTGATGCTTTTATAGCATTTAAACAAAATTGCATTTTAAAATATTTATTGGAGAATGGTCTCTACGGAAGTGACCTAAATTATACCGTACGTCTAGCGTCGTGTAAAATAGGGCGTCCTAGTTACAACTATAGAATTTGTCATAACTTGAAGTCTAAACAAAACAGCAATCATACTGAAAACTTTTTCAGCTGCTGAAAGGAAGTCGATATTCAACTTTGCTTTTTTCATGTCTTTTTAAAATAAAAGATTAAAAATTGTAATAATATAATTTTTATTGCGCTGCAAATGTGGTATTTTTTTTTTATTTAATCCTAATAATTTTTTAATTATTTCAATATTCTCAATAAAATAAGCTGATTAAGAGGATGTTAAAATAACAATTCTAACTAAAATTATATTACTTACCGTGTCCTATTTTTTTAATTTATCCTTTAAATAATGAGCAGTATAAGAATTCTTACAATTAACAAGGTCTTCTGGAGTTCCTTCAAAAAGTAAATCACCTCCTTTTTTACCTCCATCTATACCTAAATCTATAATATAATCAGCACATTTTATAAGTTCTAAATTATGTTCAATAACGATGATAGAATGTCCTTTTTCAATTAATGCATTAAACGATTTTAATAACTTTTTAATATCATGAAAATGTAGCCCAGTGGTGGGTTCATCAAAAATAAAAAGTGTTTTATCCGTTGACGTTCCTTTAATTAAAAATGAGGCTAGTTTAATTCTTTGTGCTTCACCGCCAGATAGAGTAGAAGATGACTGTCCTAATTGAACATACCCTAATCCAACTTCTTGTAGTGGAAGTAGTTTTTGAGCAATTTTTGATTCTTTTGTTTGATTAAAAAAATCAATCGCTTCATCAACAGACATTTCTAAAATGTCTACAATAGATTTATCGTGAAACTTGATTTCTAAGATTTCTTTTTGAAAACGTTTTCCATTACAAACTTCACAAGTCATGTGAACATCAGCCATAAATTGCATTTCAATAGTTACATCTCCATCTCCTTTACACACATTACAACGTCCTCCCTCTACATTAAAAGAGAAATGTTTTGGTTTATAATTTCTTACTACAGCTAAGCTTAAACCGGCAAAGAGATTTCTAATATCATCATATGCTTTAATGTAAGTAACAGGATTTGAGCGACTAGAACGTCCGATAGGATTTTGATCTACAAATTCAATTTGTTTGATGCTTTGAAAACTTCCTTTTAAATCGGTAAATTCACCTACTTTGGAACTATTTCCAGTTAATTTTTTTATCAAAGCAGGATATAAAATATTTCGTACTAAAGTGCTTTTTCCACTTCCTGAAACGCCAGTAACCACTGTAAGTGAGTTGAGGGGAAATTTAACATTGATATTCTTTAAATTATGAGCTCTGGCACCTGCTACTTCAATAAAATTTTTGGAAACTCTGCGCTTTTTAGGAACCTCTATATTTAATTTTTTATTTAAATATTGAGCTGTTAATGAATTGGATTTTAACAAGGTATTATAATCACCTTGAGCAATTAATTCACCACCAAATACACCTGCTTCTGGTCCAATATCAATAATATAGTCTGCTGATTTGATAATATCTTCATCGTGTTCTACAACAATAACTGTATTGCCAATATCGCGTAGTTTTTTAAGTAAAATGATAAGTCTTTCAGTGTCTTTAGAATGTAAACCAATACTCGGTTCATCTAAAATATACATCGATCCTACTAAACTACTTCCCAATGAGGTTGCTAAATTAATACGTTGTGATTCTCCACCCGAAAGCGTATTTGCATTCCGATTTAAGGTTAAATAACCTAAACCGATATCATTTAAAAATTCAAGTCTGGTGGTAATTTCAGTCAATAATCGTTTTGAAACCTCTTTTTCATGATCAGAAAGAGATAGATTGTTAGTAAAATCAGCTAATTCATTCAGTGGTAATTCAACTAAATCAGTAATTGATTTATCATTTATTTTAACATATTGAGCTTCCTTTCTAAGTCTTTTTCCTTGACATACAGTACATTTAGTTTTCCCTCGGTATCGAGATAACATTACACGATACTGTATCTTATAGCTTTTCTCTTCTAAATGTTTAAAAAAATCATGAATGCCTTCAAAATGTTTGGTGCCTTCCCAAATCAATAATTTTAATTCATCATCTATTTTAAACCATGGTTTGTGAATTGGAATATTATATTTAGAGGCATTTAAAATTAGAGCTTCTTTAAAATGCGAAAATGATTCAGATTTAAAAGGAACAATTGCGTCATCTAAAATGGATAATGCCGTATTGGGGATTACCAGTTCCTCATCAATTCCTATAATATTGCCATATCCCTCACATTTAGGGCAAGCTCCAAAAGGGTTATTAAAACTAAATAGATGAACTGACGGCTCTAAAAAAGTAATTCCATCAAGTTCGAAAGTAGTGCTAAATATTTTGGTTTTTTCGGTATTGGGATTATCTAGAATACAAACCCCATTACCTTCATTAAAAGCAATTTGAACAGCATCACCCAAACGGTAATAAAAGTCTTCATGATGTTGAACGATAATTCGATCAACTATAATAGAAACCTGATCTGTTTTTTGTGCTTGGTATTCTTCTATTTTCACTACTTCATCATTCACTTTCAATCGTGAAAATCCTTGATGAGCTAATATTTTAATAAGTTTTTCTAATTGGTTAAGTTCATTAAATTTAATTGGAGCTAATAACAATATTTTTTCTCCTTCTTCAGTTGTTTTTATATAATCAATAACATCAGTTACTTTATTTTTTTTTACAATCTCATTAGAAATGGGAGAATACGTTTTTCCAATTCTGGCATACAACAGTTTTAAATAATCATAAATTTCTGTTGATGTTCCAACAGTAGATCTCGGATTAGTTGAGTTTACTTTTTGTTCAATAGCAATAGCAGGAGAAATACCTTTGATATAATCAACCTTTGGTTTTGAAAGTTTTCCTAAAAATTGACGTGCATAGGATGATAAACTCTCCACATAACGTCTTTGTCCTTCAGCATAAAGCGTATCAAAAGCTAAACTTGATTTTCCAGAACCTGATAAACCCGTAATAACAACTAACTTATTTCTAGGGATAGCAACATCGATATTTTTTAAATTATGCAGCTTTGCACCTTTAATTAAGATGAATTCTTTAGGATTTAATTTGTTAAACGCTATTTCCATTTTATAAATAAATGCAAAAGTAACGATAATATTTTCGTAAAAATAGTTTCAAACTTTCTAAAGTTTATCGTTACTTTGAAATTATAGTAAAAAATGAAAGTATAGAAATTTAAAAAAAGAAGAATGGAAATCAATAAAAGCGGAGCTACTTTTTCTAGTATTGTAGGAATAGGTGCAAAAATTAAAAAAATGATGGAAGAAACCGGTGAGGAGTATTTATTTCTTAACCGTGGTATTAATGCAGTTTGTTCAATTAATTTAACAGAAGTTATTAGATTGATTGATTTTAATTCTGCAGGAATTCAAGTTTATCCTCCAAATAAAGGTTTGCCAGAATTGAGAGAAGCTATTAATCAAGAATATTTTGATGGAAAATCGCATGTTGATAATATTGCCATTGTTCCCGGAGGTATGTCTGCAATTGATTCAGTTGTTCAAATTTTAGATTTGGATATCGTTTATTTTAGCAAGTATTTCTGGGGAAGTTATCAAAAGCTTTGCATGATAAGAGGGGTAGAAAGTTCAACATTTGAAAACCTAAAAAGTTTTGTTCAAACTGTAAAAGATTTGCGAAAATCAGAAACAACGAATCCAAAGAAAATTGCAGTTTTATTGTGTGATCCCAATAATCCAGTAGGTAATAAATTGGATGATGTTGAAATGTTGAATCATATTAAAGTATTGACTGAAATGGATGTGATTGTCATATTTGACAGCCCATACCGTAGATTATTTTATGACTCAAATGATATCCTTTACCAAGAATTACTCCAATTAAAAAATCTTATAATCACAGAGAGTTTCAGTAAAACTATGGGTCTCAGTGGTCAACGCATCGGATTTATTCACAGTACAGATAAAGCATTTAATGATGAATTGAATGTTCGTTTACTGTATGCTTTTAATGGTGTAAATGCTTTTGCACAAGAATTGGTTTTAAAATTATTAACCTCGCCTGAAGGGAAAAAGGCAGTATCCGATTTTAAAAAGAAAACGGTAGAAGATGTGACTAAAAATATTCAATATTTAAATAAAAATAATTTATTATTTAATAAGTTGTATGAGCATACAAAACCAGTTGGAATATTTACAGTAGTCAATATTACAGAGGATGAATTATTGAAGAATAAAATTGGAAGTGTTGGAATGGTGTATTTTACCAATGATAAAACAGAAGAAATCAGAGCAACATCAAGAATTTGTGTTTCTGTACCGCATGAAAAATTCAAATTATTTTTTTATAAAATAAGATCAGTTAAATAGTCATTTTTTAATATTGTATCAGTAAAAAAGTAGCATGATAAAAAATTTAATTATAAGTAATTAATAATTAGAAAGTAGTTGTTTTAACCTACTTAATTAATTTTATTATAAAAAATATGCAAAAAAATTCAATTTTTAAACTTTAGTTTATATATTTGATTTATCAAACCCACAATTTAAGCCTATAGTCCAAAATTACTTTTAATTAAAATCTGCTTTATTAAGTTAAAAAGTAATCTTATGGAATTCTCATTATTATCTGATAGTCGTCTAATTGAGTATTATATTCAAGGAGATGAAAACGCCTTAGAATTTTTAATTCGGAAACATCAAAGTCGTATTTTTAATTTTATTTATTCAAAAGTAAGAAA
>JAUYUF010000084.1 GCA_030694835.1 Flavobacteriaceae bacterium
AGTAATGATAATTTTAATGAAAGAAGCAGAAAATTAATGACAACAGCAAATGCTAAAGTAGTTTTAGAAAATGTTGGAGCAGGATACAACACTGCTGAGAGTCTAATGAAAGCCTGGTTAAATAGCGAACTTCACAGAAAAAACATTGAAGACTCTTCAGTACAATTTATGGGTGTTTCTGCTCAAAAGAATATATCAGGTACAGAATTTTACACACAAATTTTTATAGGAAGATAGTTTCTAAATAATATTATTATTGGCAATCCAATAATTACAAATCATTATAAATTATGAAAACAATAGGATTGAATCACCCCGCAAAATCAAAATTTTTAAGTATCACTTCAGATACAAAAAGAACTTTGATAAACTCATTATCACCTAATTTCTTTTACATGAACAAATCTGGTGGTATAGTGAACCCCGAACAATGTTGTTTGTATTAATGCATCTATTGTAAATTGTAATTCATCGTATTTTGAATTAAAAAAAGTATCAAAATAAAGGTTAGTAATTTTAGTTTTTTATCGAAGAGCGCTGGGGTATAGAAGCGCTCTTCGTTATTTAAACAAACTAAAGATTCTAAAAGTGTCTATTCGCTAAAACAATTTTATAAATATTTATAAAAATGAAAGCTTAAATACTGTAATTACTGCATATATGCGTGTTTTACACAACCGTTGGCATGTTTTTTATAACAAATGGTAAAATAATTACTTTTTTTCTTGATTTTTATTTTTTTTCATATTACATTTACGACATAAAACAAACACCCCAAAAGATTATGAAAACTTACGTATCAAACCATGCGGCAAAATCTAAAGTTCATGCAAACGGCATTTCAATAGGAAGAACTTTAATTAATTCATTATCACCCAATTTTACTTATACCAATAAATCAGGTGGAATTGTACAACCAGAACAATGTTTGTTATATTAATTGTTTTATTTATTAAAGTAAAATTCATTCAAAATATTATATATGAATTTAAAGGTTAGTTTTTAAGAAGGTTAGTAGATTTTTAAAGATTAGTTAAAATTAAGGTTAGTTAAAAAATTAAAGGTTAGTAGATTTAATTTTTGCCAAAAAGCATCCGTTTGGATGCTTTTTTGTTTTATAACCGTATAAAATATATGCCAACAAAAAAGCTTTCTTACATTTGTGTTTTATCAAATTATGGATCGTTTTACAAAGCAATTTAATACAACTGATGTTGATTTGTTTAAATCACAGTTATTTCAATGGAGTCAAAAATTTAAAATAATTTGTTGGTTAGATTCCAATCATTATAAAGATTCTTATAGTTCATTTGAAACCATTTTGGCAGTTGGAGAAAAATCATCTATTAAATTAGATGTTGATATAAATGCTTTTAATTCATTATCAGATTTTGAAAAGCAACACAAAGATTATCTTTTCGGGTTTCTAACCTATGATTTAAAAAATGATGTTGAAAAATTAACTTCTAATAATTTTGATGGTTTAAATTTCCCATCACTTTATTTTTTTCAACCTAAAAAATTAATATTTATTAAAAATAATACCATTACTTTTTCTTACTTAAATGAATTTAAAAATGAAATAGAATCAGATTTTCTATCAATTTCAAGTCAACTCTTATATATTGAAGAACTAGAAAATTTAGTTAATGAAGAAGAAATAAAACAACGTATCTCTAAAAAATCCTATTTAAAAAAATGCAATCAACTGTTAAAACGCATACAACGTGGAGATATCTATGAAATAAATTTTTGTATGGAGTTTTTTATGGAGCAAAGAAAAATTAATCCATTTAAAATATTTAATAAACTGAATGAAATTTCAAGCCCTCCATTTGCTAGTTTTTTAAGATATCATAATTTATACTTATGCTCAGCATCTCCAGAAAGATATATTAAGAAAATTGGACAAAAAGTAATATCACAACCTATTAAAGGGACGGCAAGACGTGGTATTTCTGAGAAAAATGACGCTGAACTAATTCATGATTTAAAAAATAATCCCAAAGAAAGATCGGAAAATATCATGATTGTAGATTTAGTTAGAAATGATCTTTCTAAGACAGCAATTACAGGAAGCGTAAAAGTTGAAGAACTTTGTGAGTTATACACTTTTAAACAAGTACATCAACTCATTTCAACTGTTTCAGCAAAAATACCAGTAGATACAACGCCAGTTACAATTCTTAAAAATACATTTCCAATGGGAAGTATGACTGGAGCTCCTAAAATATCTGCCATGAAAATTATTGAAGAAGTTGAAGAAACTAAACGCGGACTCTACTCAGGAAGCGTTGGTTACTTTACGCCTGAAGGAGATTTTGATTTTAATGTTGTTATCAGAAGTATTTTGCACAATTCCTCAACTCAATACACTTCTTTTTCTGTTGGCAGTGCTATTACTTCACTTTCAAATCCTGAACAGGAATATGAAGAATGCATATTGAAAGGAAAAGCGATGAAACAAGTATTGACAGAACATTAATTTTATTGACTCATTTACAATAAAAAAGCATAATTTTGAGTTTCTGATTATGTCAATCCTAATCGTATGCTAGAAAAATTTAAACAGCATCTCTTTAAAAGTTATCCTTTTTTAAAAGATAAAAAATTGCTTATTGCAGTTTCTGGTGGTCTGGACAGTATGACACTTACACATTTAATGCATCAACTTAATTTGGATATTGCATTAGCACATTGCAACTTTAAATTACGTGGCAATGAGAGTGATGCAGATGAACTATTTGTAAAAAATTACGCAACAACACACAATATCCCTTTTTATACAACACATTTTGATACTGCCAAGATTGCTGAAAAAAATAAAATTTCCATTCAAATGGCTGCTAGAGACCTCCGGTATGAATGGTTTAATGAACTATTAAACAAACATCAATATCAATTTTTACTTACCGCTCATCATTTGGATGATATGTTTGAAACATTTTTAATTAATTTAAGTAGAGGAACTGGCTTAGATGGTTTAGTAGGAATCCCACAAATTAATGAAAATATTTTACGACCATTGCTAATCTTCACACGTGAAGATATTAGTTTATATGCTCAAAAAGAAAAAATTGAATGGAGAGAAGATCAATCAAATTTAACAATTAAATACCATCGCAATAAAATAAGACACAAAGTTGTTCCTGTTTTAAAAGAATTAAATCCGAGTTTATTGAGTTCTTTTCAAAACACGTTGAATCATCTAAAAAATAGCCAAGAAATTTTATTGAATCATATCAATGATATAAAAGATCAAATTATTATTAAGGAGGCAAAATTGAACAATGAAAATATTATTCTTAAAATTGTAATTGAAAAACTTAATCGACTTTCCCATCCTAAAAATTACTTATTTGAAATACTTAAAAATTATGGATTTACAGAATGGGATGATGTTGCTAATTTAGGAAATGCTCAATCAGGTAAAATGGTTTTAAGCAAAACACATCGACTCATAAAAGATAGAGATTATTTATTGTTGACTTTGAGCCCAATAACCAATACAGAAGAGCTTAATAAAAACAAATACGAAATTTTACCGAATACAAAATCAATTTCAAAACCTATTAAATTAAAATTTCAATCTATAAATCCTTCAAAAATTAACCTAAAATCGGATTCTGAAAATTGTATAATTATCGATAAAGATTTGTTAAAATTTCCTTTAATTCTTCGTAAATGGGAAAAAGGTGATTATTTTTACCCTTTTGGTATGGAGGGCACTAAAAAATTGAGTAAATTTTTTAAGGATGAAAAATATTCAATACCCCAAAAAGAAAATACGTGGGTACTTTGCTCTGAAAATGAAATTATTTGGGTTATTGGAAAACGACCTGATAATCGATTTAGAGTTTCACCACAAACAAATCACATTTTAAAAATTACCATAGATAATGAAAAAATTTCTTAGTATATTATTAATATCAATTGGCTTTTTAACCTCACTTCAAGCGCAAATTTACGATCCTGTAAAATGGAATTCTACTGTTGAAAAAGTAACTGATTCTACTTTTTATTTAGTTACAACGGCAAGCATTCAAGGTGGATGGCATTTATATTCTCAAAATGTGCCAGATGGTGGTCCAATTCCAACAACTTTTACCTATAAAATAAATCAGCAATTTGAATTATTAGAGAAAACTACTGAACCTAATGGGATTGAAATTGACGACAAAGTGTTTGATATGCGTATTAAATATTTTGAACATGAAGCTATTTTTAAACAACTGGTCAAAATAAAAAATGCCGATTTATCAGTAATCAAAGGAGAAGTAGAGTTTATGGTTTGCGATGATAAAAATTGCTTGCCACCAACTATTCAAGAGTTGGAATTTAGAATTAAAGAAGGATCTGCAGTTTCAGAAACTATCTCAACAACTAAAACACCTAAAGGAACTGACACTTCAAAAAGAGGGTTATGGTCCATTTTTATTCTTAGTTTTTTAGGCGGATTGGCAGCACTTTTAACGCCTTGTGTTTTCCCGATGATTCCAATGACGGTAAGTTTTTTTACCAAACAAAGCAAAAATAAAGCGGTTGGTTTTAGAAATGCTATCATTTATGGACTCTCTATCATCGCCATTTATGTTTTACTCGGAACGGTTGTAACGGCTATTTTTGGTGCTGATTCACTCAACGCACTATCTACCAATGTTTGGTTTAATGTCATCTTCTTTTTACTCTTAGTCATCTTTGCAATTTCATTTTTGGGTGCCTTCGAAATTGTTTTACCAAGTTCTTGGGGAACCAAAGTAGATGCTCAAGCTGACAGAGGAGGAATTATTGGAATCCTATTTATGGCACTAGCTCTAGCTATTGTTTCCTTTTCTTGTACAGGTCCAATTGTTGGAACTTTATTAGTTGAAGCAGCTTCTAAAGGAGGAATTGCTCCTATTATTGGAATGCTTGGGTTTTCATTAGCTTTAGCCTTACCTTTCGGATTATTTGCAGCTTTTCCAGGATGGCTTAATTCTTTACCAAAATCTGGTGGATGGCTCAACACTGTAAAAGTTACATTAGGTTTTTTAGAACTCGCGCTAGCGTTTAAATTTCTATCAAATGCAGATTTAGTGTTACAGTTACATTGGTTAGAACGCGAGGTATTTTTAGCAATTTGGATAGCTATTTTTGGCGCAATGGCTTTCTATTTATTTGGAAAAATAACTTTACCTCATGACACGCCAAATGGACATATTTCTGTGAGTCGATTTTTACTTGGATTAGTAACTTTAGCATTTACTATTTACATGATTCCAGGACTTTGGGGAGCTCCTTTAAAATTAATTAGCGGATTTCCACCTCCTTTAAAATATAGTGAATCTCCACATGGTGTAGGATTTTCTAAGGCAACTTCTTCCGTTAATTCTAATCATGATGGTTTACCAGATGGTGCTCATGAAGGACCTCATGACATTCTTGCTTTTGTAGATTATGAAAAAGGAATGGCTTACGCTAAAGAAGTTAACAAACCTGTATTAATTGATTTTACTGGACATGCTTGTGTAAATTGTAGAAAAATGGAAGATTATGTATGGTCAAACCCTCAAGTTTTAGAAATATTAAAAAATCAAGTTGTTTTGATTTCTTTATATGTTGATGATAAAAGAGAATTGCCATTATCAGAACAATATACATCCGAAGCAACAGGAAAAAAGATTAAATATATAGGTCAAAAATGGAGTGATTTCCAATTAACACATTACAAAGCTAACGCACAACCATTTTATGTTTTGATAAATCATCAAGAAGAAATGCTTATAGATCCATCAGCCTATAATCCTGATATTCAAACTTATATTGATTGGTTAAAAGGCGGAATAGCTAAGTTTTAATACAAAATGGATTATCAAAATTTATTAGAAAATATTTATTATCAAGTTAAAAATCAACCTAATAAAGGAGAATTAGCTACTTATATACCTGAATTAGCTAGAATAAATCCAGATAAATTTGGTATAAGTTTACAGTTTTTAGACGGACAATCATACAACATAGGTGACGCACAAGAAAAATTCTCTATTCAAAGTATTGCAAAAGTATTTGCCTTTTCACTAGCTATTTCTTTAGTTGGAAAGGAGATTTTTAAACGTGTTGGAGTTGAACCATCCGGAAATTCATTTAACTCCTTAGTACAATTAGAATATGAAAAAGGAGTTCCTAGAAATCCATTTATCAACGCTGGAGCTATTGTTGTTGCTGATATTCTTATATCCAATCTTAAGAATCCAAAAGAAGAACTTTTATTATTTATCCAAAAAGCAGCTGGAAAAAAGATTGAATACAATCTTCAGGTAGCGCAATCGGAAAAGTCAACAGGATTTCGGAATGCCGCATTAGCAAATATGTTAAAATCATATGGTAATTTAGAAAATGATGTTGAAAATGTTCTAGATATTTATTTTCATTTATGCTCAATATCAATGACTTGTGAAGAACTAGCAACTTCATTTAAATATTTATGTAACGGAGGTAAATTAATCACATCAGATGAGCGACTTTTAACCCTAAGTCAAACTAAACGACTAAATGCCTTAATGCAAACTTGTGGTTTTTATGATGAAGCTGGAGAATTTACGTACAAAGTAGGTTTGCCAGGTAAAAGTGGTGTTGGCGGAGGTATTATCGCTTTATATCCAGAAAAATTTACGATAGCTGTGTGGAGTCCGAAATTGAATGTAAAAGGCAATTCACTTAGAGGAATGAAAGTTCTAGAACAATTTACAACAGATTCTCAATTGTCAATTTTTTAAATCACTTTAAAACAATTAATTAGCAAAAAACACCCCTAATAAGTGATATTTACTTATATATTTATCCTTAAAATGCTATTAATTAAAAAAAATTAAAAAAAAACTAACGAATTGAAAAATAATACTATAACTTTGCGCCAATTATAATAATTTAATATCATGAATAAAGGTACAGTAAAATTTTTTAACGAATCTAAAGGATTCGGATTCATTAGTGATGAAAGTTCAAGCAAAGAGTACTTTGTGCACATCTCTGGATTAGTTGACAAAATTCAAGAAGGGGATTCAGTAGAATTTGATTTACAAGACGGAAAAAAAGGTCTTAATGCGGTAAATGTAAAAGTAATTTAATATATACTTCTTAACTTTTTTATTGAATAGCCACGCCAAGCGTGGCTATTTTGTTTTATATACCTGCCAAATAAATTCTATAAATGAATCAGAATTATATGGTTTCAAAGTTTTATAAATAATTCCTACTAAAAATCGCAAGCATTAACAATTTACCGTAAATTTAATCGTTCTTTTTTGATGATTTAAATAATCTAATTTTATGGAGTATACAAATAGTTTTTCTGCTTTAAAAAATGCTTTTTTATCAATAGATTCAACATCTGAATTTGACAATAATGAAATACATAAATTAAATTTTCATTCATCAACTTACAATTTATTACATGGCAGTGGAAATCATCATTGTAAAACACATGATTTAAACTTTGAAGAAAGCATCTCTTTTAATAATGATGTTGGAACTATTGAAAACGACGTTCATATAAAAGATGTTTTCGTAACTGAAAATAAAGATTTTCAATATTATATTTTAAAACCAAAAGGAGATACTCCAGCTAAAAAAGTAACTTTTTTATTCCATGGTTTTAATGAAAAAAACTGGGACAAATATTTGCCATGGGGAAAAGCAATTTGTGATAGAACCAAAAGTACTGTAGTGTTTTTTCCACTTGCCTTTCACATGCAAAGAGCACCTTTACAATGGAGTGAAAAGAGAAAAATGTTTGAACTTTGCGAACAACGTAAGAAGAAATTTCCTAATATCATTAATACTTCCTTGTCTAATGTTGCAATAAGTATGAGACTTCATGCAATGCCACAACGATTTATTTGGTCTGGCATACAGACTTACTACGATGTTATCCAATTTATTGAGGAATGTAAAAATAGCAAAAATGAATTGATTGATAAAGATTTTACATTTAATATGTTCGCTTATTCTATTGGCGGATTATTAGCAGAGATTCTAAAGTTATCGAATCATAAAAATTATTTTAGCGATGCAAAAGTCGCATTGTTTTGTAGCGGAGCTGTTTTTAATAGAATTACTCCCGTTTCCAAATTTATAATAGACAGTGAAGCTATTGTTGCGTTATACTCCTATTTGGTTGAACATTTTGATAGTTTTTTAAAGAAAGATGAAATGTTGCATCATTTTATGTCTGAGAATCATTTTGAAGGAAAAGTCTTCCATTCTATGTTTGAATATCAAAAAATGATGAATTTTAGAGAACAATTATTAAAAAAAGCTGAAAAACATTTCTATGCTATTGCTCTAAAAGAAGATTCTGTAATTCCATCTTATGAAGTTGTGAACACTCTACAAGGCGCCAATAGAAATATTAATATCAAAGTAGATGAAATAGATTTTGATTACGCATATTCTCATGAAAATCCATTTCCAATTAGCAAATTTGATTCCAAAGAGATCGACAAAAGCTTTCAATTAGTTTTTGATAAAATTGGTGATTTTTACAACGGTTGATTACAACTTAACTTTCTTTTTTACTGACACAAATCATTGATAACTATATAATTAATCTGTAACTTAACAAGATTAAATCCTAAATTGTATAGATTATGAAAACCTCCATCAAAATTATTCATTGGTTACCTCGAATTATGGGTATAATTGCCATTCTATTTATTAGCCTATTTGCTCTTGATCCTTTTGATTCTGAATTAACAATTTGGCAACAAATAACTGGATTCTTAATGCATATGATTCCATCTTTTGTTTTACTAACTTTACTTGTAGTTGCTTGGAAATGGGAATATATAGGTGGCATCATTTTCACTATAATAGGCCTTGGATTGAGTCCATTTGTTTTTATTAAGAATTATGAAATGAATAATTCTATCTGGACAAGTCTTATTGTTATTCTAACTATTACTATTCCATTCGTTTTAGTTGGCATACTCTTTATAGTTAGTCATCTTATAAAAAAAAGAAATAAAGAAGTAAAAGAAAATTAATTGTATTTTAGTGAAGTATTCTAAATAATTTCAACTATGAAAATAGCAATGTGTAGTATTCCTGTAACAGATCCTATTAAAGCATTTCAATTTTATACAAAAATCTTAAATTTTAAAGAACATTTATATTTACCTGAATATCAGTTAGCAATTGTAATTTCTCCTGAAGATTCACAAGGAACTTCATTATTATTAGAGCCTAATGACAATTCTATCAATAAAAATTATCAAGAAGGAGCCTATAATTCTTCGTTACCTATAATTGTTTTTAGCACAAAAGATATCAACCAAGAATATAATCGATTAAAAGATTTAAATGTCACATTTATAAAAGAACCGACTAAACAAGATTGGGGAATAGAAGCAATTTTTGATGACTCTTGTGGAAATTATATTCAACTAGTTCAGATAAATTAATTGAATTGTTTTAACACTATTAAAAATATAACTTTATAAAAAATTACAAATATGATTAATGCAAAAGATATTTCTACAAACGAATATAATCCATATTATCAACCTTATATTAACGCACTTCGGGTTACAGAACTTTTTGAAGCATTAAACAAAAGTTATGAAGATATTTTAGCTTTATTAGAAAATAGAACTGAAGAAGAATTATTGTATTGTTACGGAAAAGACAAATGGACCATTAAAGAAATTGTTCAACATTTAATAGATGCAGAACGCATATTATGTTACCGTGCTTTAAGATTTTCTAGAAATGACAGCACAGATTTACCAGGTTATGATGAAAGCTGGTTTGTAGATTATTCCAATGCAAATGAACGAACAATTACTGATTTATTAACAGAATTTCATTGCGTCAGAAATGCTACTCGCTCCTTATTTAGAAGTTTTACAAATGAAATGCTACTAAGATCTGGTGTTGCTAATAATTCAGAAATGAGTGTTCGGGCAGCAGGTTTAATAATTTCAGGTCATCATTGGCATCATTTAAATGTTATTAAAGAACGATATTTAAATAAATAAAAAAACCATTTAAACTCTCTCTTATGCGAATTTTTAAAATCATCATAAAAACTATTGGAGTTCTAATAGGAATACTATTTCTTATCGGATTAGTCTTATTTTTTCAACAAAAACCCACTTATGAAGGTCAACTTCAATTAATTGGAATAGAAAATGAAACTTCTGTTTATTTTGATGAATATGGAATTCCGCATATTTATGCTGATACTGAAGTTGATGCAATGATTGCATTGGGTTATGTTCATGCTCAAGAACGATTATGGCAAATGGAATTATTAAGAAGAATTGCTCCGGGAAAATTGTCAGAAATTTTTGGGGAAGACATGCTTGAAACTGATCGATTTTTTACCACTTTAGGAATTGAGGAAGCAACAGAGAAAACAATTGCTACAATAGATACAAAAAGCAAATCCTATTTATTAGCTCAAGCTTATTTAAAAGGAATCAATCAGTTTGTTGATAATGGTGCAACTCCTATTGAATATTTACTTTTAGGATTAGAAAAGAAACATTTTGAAATTAAAGATATATATAACACGCTTGGATTTATGTCTTTTTCATTTGCAATGGCTCAAAAAACAGATCCTTTACTGACGGTTTTACATCAAAAATTAGGAAATTCATATATGAATGAGCTTCAATTAGGAACCAATCCAAATTCTACAACAATTAAAAGTTCTAATGAAACCCTTAATAATATTGCAAATGTAGCACATCAGATTTTTGAAAAAACCCCTATAAGCCCATTTATTGGAAGTAATAGTTGGGTTATCGGAAAAGAAAAAACTCAACAAAAAAAAGTAATTTTTGCTAATGATCCTCACATCGGATTTTCACAACCAGCCGTTTGGTACGAAGCACATATAACAACACCTCAACACGAAATTTATGGTTTTTATATCGCTGGCGCTCCCTTTCCACTTTTAGGTCACAACCACAATTATGCCTACGGTTTAACCATGTTTGAAAATGATGATATTGATTTTTATCAAGAAGAAACGCATCCAACTGATTCCACTTTA
>JAUYUF010000092.1 GCA_030694835.1 Flavobacteriaceae bacterium
GTTTACCCATAATTCTAAAGCATAAATGCCATTTTCATTTTTAGCACCATTTAATAAATCGATAACATGGAGGCCAATTCCTATATTTCCAGAAACTTCAACTTTCTCTGTAAAATACTCACCTTTTTTGTTCTTTTTTAAACTAAGTTGAAAAGGGAAATTAGCATGACTTATTTGTGTTTCTTCAGTTAATGGATAAACCACCACTTCTTTGATAATTGGCTTAATGGTGTCTTTGATGAACAAACCAAATAATAACGGATTAATCGGTTTTTCTGTTTTAGTATCTCTAATTTCATAATGTAAATGCGGATCTACATAACCACCAGTGCTCCCAGAAAATCCTATAACTTGACCTTTTTTGAGAATAAATTCAGACGATTTTGGAAACAAATGAACTTCAAAATCACGGTTTTTATATTGTTCACTTTTAACATATTTTTCAATTTCGGGACTAAATTTTTGAAGATGCGCATATACAGTAGTATATCCATTAGGATGTGCTATATAAACAACTTTTCCAAATCCGTAAATTGAGACTTTTATTCTGGAAACATATCCATCAGCAGTAGCCATTACCGGAAATCCCTCTAATTTTTGAGTCTTTAAATCGATGCCAGAGTGAAGGTGGTTTTCCCTCAATTCACCAAAGGTACCTGAGACTAATAAAGGAATATCCATCGGAACTCCAAAATAATCAGTTGGATAGTTAATTTGAGCAAACAAATTGATATTTAAGCTAATGAATATCAGCAAAGAATATTTTTTCAATGGCAACTATTTTTAGCTAAAATATAAAATTTAATTGTTTTACACTCATAACATTAGTGTTAAGTATTAGAAGTTTTTCTTAAAATAAATCTTGAACAGTTGCTATTTTAAAAAAGGAATACTAAATTTGTAAAAATAGTTTTGGAAAAGGTTCATGAATGTAATTTTAAAAGAAGCTGATTTATTGGAGCGTAAACTCAAAATTTTATTAGAAAAATATGAGTTTTTGTTAGAGGAAAATGAGATATTAAATCAATCAGTAACAAAATTACAATCAGAACTGAAATCAAAAAATCAAATATCAGAACAGATGAATAGGGAGATGAGTTATTTGAAAATTGCCAGAACTATGGAAGGCAGTAATGAAGATACAAGAGGTATGAAACTGAAAATTAATACATTAATCCGAGAAATTGATCAATGTATTGTTCAATTAAGTGAGTAAGTTCTTTTAAATGGCTGATAGTTTTAAAATTAAGGTAACCATTGCAGATCGCGTTTATCCGCTAACTATTTCCAATCCAGATGAAGAAGAAGGGTTGAGAAAAGCGGCTAAAAAGATTAATGATTTGGTTTCTAAATTTGAACATAATTATGCAGTGGGTGATAAACAAGATGTTTTAGCGATGTGCGCTTTGCAATTTGCATCACTTATTGAAATAAAAGCCATAACAAGTGAACAAGAAATAGAGGAAGCGAAGAAGAAGATTGAATCACTTCAGTTAATGTTAGATAAGTATATTGAATAAGTTCTTTAAAATAAACACGTACTGCCCACATTAGTTATTTGTTAGTTAAACTCAACACTATTACATTAAAGAGGATGAGTCAAATCTGTAAAAGCACGCCCTAACGGGATCCTTGATCAGTTTGTTAGTCTTAAACCTGTCATATGGAGTTTACAATTCCATTCTAATGTGGGTTTTTTTATTAAAACAATACATATGGAAAATATTTTATTAATAGTTATAGGGATTGGAGTTGGAATTGGAGCTGGCGCTGTTTTAGCCCATTTTTTTGAAAAAAGTAGAGCCAATAAGATTAAAAAGAGTACCAGAAAAGAGGCTCTGAATATATTAAGAGAGGCCAATCAAGAAGCAGAAGCTTTAAAGCGAGACAAAATTTTGCAGGCTAAGGAAAAGTTTATTGAACTTAAGTCTGAGCATGAAAAGGTAATCATTGCTAGAGAGAAAAAAACAGCTGAAGCAGAAAAAAGAATCAGAGATAAAGAATCGCAAGTATCACAGTTATTAGATCAGCATAAAAAGTTGACTGTTGAAGTGGAGACTAAAAGTACTGAACTTGAAAATAAGTCAGATTACTTTGAGAAAAAAAATGCAGAACTTGATAAATTGCATCGCAAACAAGTTGAACAGTTAGAATTAATTTCTGGATATTCTGCAGAAGATGCCAAAAAAGAATTAACAGAATCTCTAAAAGAAGAAGCTCGTGCTAATGCAATGAGTTATATTCAAGATACCTTAGAAGAAGCTAAATTAACAGCACAACAAGACGCTAAAAAAATTGTCATCAATACCATTCAACGTATTGGTGTAGAACAAACAGTTGAAAATTGCGTATCGGTATTTAACTTGGAATCGGATGATGTTAAAGGAAGAATTATCGGTCGTGAAGGTAGAAATATTAGAGCTTTAGAAAGTGCTACCGGAGTTGAAATTATTGTAGATGACACACCAGAAGCTATTATTTTATCTTGTTTTGATCCTGTTCGTAGAGAAATTGCAAGACTTTCATTGCATAGTTTAGTAACAGATGGTCGTATTCACCCTGCTCGTATTGAAGAAGTAGTTAAAAAGGTTGAAAAACAAATTCAGCAAGAAATAATTGAAGTTGGTAAACGTACCGTCATTGATTTAGGAATTCATGGTTTACACCCTGAATTAATTAAAATCATTGGACGAATGAAATACCGTTCGTCATACGGACAAAATTTATTACAACACTCACGTGAAGTAGCTAATTTATGTGGGGTGATGGCCGCCGAATTAGGCTTAGATGCCAAATCAGCTAAACGTGCTGGTTTATTACATGATATTGGTAAAGTACCTGATGTTGAAAGCGATTTACCACATGCTTTATTAGGGATGGAATGGGCAGAGAAATATGGTGAAAAACCACATATTTGTAACGCTATTGGTGCGCACCACGATGAGGTCGAAATGAAAACATTAATTGCTCCAATTGTTCAGGTTTGT
>JAUYUF010000086.1 GCA_030694835.1 Flavobacteriaceae bacterium
TATTTAGGCGAGGGTTTAAGCGGTAGTATTTACGGAAAACGCAGCAGAATTCATCTTTTTAAAATTGGAAATTTTAAATTTAAGGAACCAACAGCTTCTTTTCCAGATTCTACCTCCATTGCTTTTGTAAAAACTTTTAAAGAAAGAAACGGCAGTATTGGCGGAAAAATATTAAGAAGATTTAAAATCATTTTAGATTATCCCAATCAAAAATTAACCCTTAAAAAGAATCGATATTTTTATGAGCCATTTAATTACAATATGAGCGGGATTGATTTAGTACATCACGGTCAAATTTTGGTAAAAGAAAAAGAACCCACTTCTTTTAATGTAGAAAGAACCGGTTTTGAATCCAATACAAGTAATAATCCTGTGTTTGTGATGTCTTATGATTACAAATATAAATTTAAGTCCACTTATAAAATTAATCTAATTATGGAGGGCTCACCCGCTTTTGCTTCCGGTTTAAAGAAAGATGATATTTTGGTCAGTATTAATGGAGATCCTGCCTATAAATATAAATTAGAAGAATTGATGTATTTCTTTTACCATAATGAGCATGACAGATTGCGAATTGAAGTGGAAAGAAATGGAATACCTATGAAATTTGAATTTAGGTTAAGAAGAATGTTTTAATAAAAAATACCCCCAAATAGTCTCTAACTTTTTGGGGGCAGTGCTAAATTTTGGGTGTTTTTTTATTTTTATTTTTGAGAAACAATACTAGATTTTTTTTCTAATACTACATTATCTTCTACTTTACTCACAATACCTTTTAAGCGTAACATTTTTTGTGGTTCACTGGCATTTGAAAAAACGGTTATTACTTTTGTAAATCCACCTAAAATGGCAGTATTGTATTTAATTTCAATTTCACCAGAACTACCAGGTTGAATTGCTTCTTTTGGAAAATTTGGCACGGTACATCCACAACTAGAACTTACTGAAGTAATTAATAAATCACTTTTTCCAACATTCTTAAATTTAAATTTACGAACGCCGTCTGAATTTTCAACGATTTTGCCATAATCCATAATGTCAGTTTCAAATTGAAATACTGGAGCATTAGCATCCACAGCTACATCAGATTTTACTTCCTGAGCTTTTAACGATAAAACACTCACAAAAACAAGGAATGTTAAGATAATTTTTTTCATAATATATGTTTTTTAAAAAGTAAATTTATGCAATTTTTTTGTTTTTTAATTGATGTGCATACTTTTTAGTTAATTTGGAGAATTGTACATTTGCATTTTACATAAATAATCAAGATAAATTAGATTCATGAGTATTCCTACAAAATACAATCCGAAAGAAGTAGAACAAAAATGGTACCAGTATTGGATGGAACACAATTTTTTTCACTCTGTTCCAAATGAAAAGAAACCATATACCATTGTAATTCCACCTCCAAATGTAACAGGAGTCTTGCATATGGGTCATATGCTCAATAATACCATTCAGGATGTTTTAATTCGTCAAGCACGTTTAAAGGGTTTTAATGCTTGTTGGGTTCCGGGTACTGACCATGCATCAATTGCAACTGAAGCAAAAGTAGTGGCTAAATTGAAAGCTCAAGGAATAGAAAAAGATTCGTTAACCAGAGAGGAGTTTTTAAAACATGCTTGGAATTGGACCGATAAACATGGTGGACTTATTTTAGAACAACTTAAAAAATTAGGAGCATCATGTGATTGGGAACGGACTAAGTTTACAATGGATCAACAATTGAGCGAATCAGTTATCAATGTTTTTATTGATTTATACAAAAAAGGAATGATTTATAAAGGATTCAGAATGGTAAATTGGGATCCAGAAGCTAAAACAACCCTTTCAGATGAAGAAGTAATTTATGAAGAAAAACAAGGAAATTTATACTATTTAAAATATCAAGTTATTGGAAGTGATGATTTTGTAACGATTGCAACCACTCGACCTGAAACTATCTTAGGTGATACTGCCGTTTGTATACATCCAGATGATGAGCGTTTTAAACACTTAATTGGCAAAAAAGTAATAGTTCCAATCTGTAATAGAGTGATTCCGATTATTGTTGATGATTACGTTGATATGGAATTTGGAACAGGATGCTTAAAAGTAACTCCAGCACATGATATGAATGATAAAATGTTGGGCGAAAAACATCATCTGGAAATTATCGATATATTTAATGAAGATGCTACACTCAATAAATATGGATTGCATTATGAAGGGAAAGATCGATTTGTAGTTCGTACTGAAATTACAAAAGAACTAGAAGAAAAAGGATATTTACAAAAAATTGAAAAGCATTTACAACGTGTTGGAACATCTGAAAGAACCAAAGCAGTTATAGAACCTAGAATTTCTGCTCAATGGTTTTTGAAGATGGAAGATTTGGTAAAGCCGGCATTAAAAGCCGTTTTGGAAGATGAAGACATTAAATTTTATCCAAAACATTATGTAAATACGTATCGTCATTGGTTAGAAAATATACGGGATTGGAATATATCTCGTCAATTGTGGTGGGGACATCAAATTCCAGCGTATTATTTTGGAGATGGTGAAACAGATTTTGTAGTTGCTAAAACCAAAGAAGAAGCCTTGATTTTAGCCAATGAAAAATCGAATAAAAAATTAACATTAGCAGATTTACGTCAAGATGAAGATGTGCTAGATACTTGGTTTTCTTCTTGGTTGTGGCCAATTTCTGTTTTTGATGGTATTAACAATCCAGATAATGAAGAAATAAATTATTACTATCCAACCAATGATTTGGTAACCGGACCAGATATTATTTTCTTTTGGGTGGCTCGTATGATTTTCGCCGGATACGAATTTAGAAAAGAAAAACCATTTCAAAATGTTTATTTCACCGGAATTGTGCGCGATAAACAACGTAGAAAAAT
>JAUYUF010000087.1 GCA_030694835.1 Flavobacteriaceae bacterium
CCAAGAAAAAGAAATAACTGAAAAATTAAGACAAAGTGAGCAACTTTTTATGGAGGCTCAAGCTGTTGCAAAATATGGCAATTGGCATATAGATTATAAAACAAATTTAATTGCCAGAAGTAAAGAAATATTTAAAATTATTGGAATTAATGAAGATGAATTTAAACCAACTTTTGAGGCTTTTACTAAACTTGTTCATAAAGATGATTTAACTGAATATAAACAAGTATTTAATAAATCGTTAAAAGATCAAGAATCTTACGAACATACTTTTAGAATTTTAACTCCCAATGGTGAAACTAAATATATTTTAGAAAAAGGATATACTTTTTTTAACGAAAAAAATGAACCATTAAGAACTGTAGGTACTGCTCAAGATATTACAGAAAATTATATAGCAGAAATTAAATTACAAGAAAGTAAATTACAATACCAGGTTTTATTTGACAGTGCTCCTATTGCATTATTTGAAGAAGATTTTACGCAGGTTATTAAAAAATTATATGAGTTAGGTGCCAGAGCTGAAAATATCAATCAACTCTTAGAAGATCCAAATTTATTGCAGCAATGCCTTCAGCTTGTTTTTGTAAACAACGTTAACCAAGAGGCCTTAAAATTATATAAAGCAGAAAGTAAAGAACATTTTCATCAATCATTACCCAATTTATTCACAAAACATTCCATCGGAATTGTTAAAAATATTTTTATTGACATCACTCAAGGAAAATCTGAAGGTGCTTTTGAAACTACCTTAAGAAAAGTTGACGGAGAATTATTTCATGCATTAGTTCGTTTTGCAGTTTTAAAATATAAAAAAGAATCTGGCAAACTCATATTTTCTGTAGAAAATATTACACTTCGAAAAAAATTATTGGCAGAAATTGAAGAGCAACAATTAAATTTAAATCAAGCGCAACAAATTGCACTAATTGGTAGTTTTACGTTAAATCATGAAGGTAATAGTATTGTTAGAACCGATGAGTTTTATCGTATTTTTGAAACTACTCCTGAGGAATTACCTTCTCGAGAGGAATCTTTTCTAAGTTATGTACATCCAGAAGATTCTGAACAATTAATAAAAACTTTTCACGATTCAATTAAAAAAAACATTCCTTATGAAATGCAATATCGCATTATAACTGGAAAAGGTAATTTAAAATATATTCTTGAAAAAGGTAATACTTATCTAAATGATAAAGGTAACCCAAATAAAACAATAGGTACTTTACAAGACATTACTGAGAAAAAAAATGCCTTAAAAAAAATTGAAGAAGCTCATAATGTTATTATCAACAGCAATTCAATTGCGATAGTTTGGGAAAATTTACCAACGTGGCCCATTAAATATGTATCAGAAAATATTGAACGTATTTTGGGTTATACAGCACATGAAATGACGGATGAAATCATTCATTTCTCAAAAATCATGCATCCTGATGAACTAGAAATGGTTAATGAAGAAACTTTCTCCTATTTAAACAATTCAGAAATAGATGATTACACATTAGCTCCCTATAGAGTTTACGCCAAAAATGGTAAAATATGCTGGGTAGTTGAACGAACTAATGTTATCAGAAATGAAAAAGGGGAAGCAATAGAATTACGTGGATTTATTGATGATGTAACAGAACAACATCAATTAGAAAGTGCTATAAATACTATTTTAGGTTCCGTTTCAAAAGTTACAGGAAACGAATACTTGAGAGAAATTACAATTCAATTATCCAATGTTTTAGGAGCCGATTATACTTTTATTGGATTAAATAAAATTGATAATCCTTTAATTATAAGCACTCTATTCAATTGTTATAAAGGTGAAATTGTTGATAATTTTTCATATGATTTAAAAGGAACACCTTGTTCAGATGTTTTAAATCTAGATGCATGCAGTTTTGAAAAAGGAATTGCCCAATTATATCCTGAAGATTTGTTGTTAACAGAAATGGGGATTGAAGGCTATGTTGGAGTTCCGTTAATCGACAGCACTAATAATCCTATCGGAATTATGGTAGGGCTTTATAAAAATCCTATTGAAAATATTCCTTTTGCCGAAGCTATTATTCAACTTTTTTCTACCAGAACAAGTGCCGAACTAGAACGTTTAAGAACAGAAGATAAACTTAAAGAAACTGAAGTAGCATTTAACAAGCAATTGCAAAAATTAAATTTTGCCATTGATGCTGTTAGAGATGTCGTTTTTATGACCGATATAAATGGAATATTTACGTATGTTAATGAAGCATTTACGCATTTATATGGTTATCCACCAGAAGAATTAATAGGAAAAGTAACTCCTCGTATCTTAAAAAGTGGTGTACTTTCAGAAAATGATTATAAACTTTTATGGTCTACAATTTACAATAAACGGCCATTTAATCTCAATATAAAAAATAAGCACAAAAATGGACATTTAATTGATATAGAAATTTCATTAAGTGCTATTACCAATGATAATGAACAAATTATTGGTTTTGTTGCCATACAACGTGATATTACTGAAAAAATCAAACAAAAACAATTACTTGAACAATCTGAAAAAAAATACCGCGATTTATTTGAAAAATCTGAGGATGCTACCTTATTAATCAAAAACAACTTATTTGTTGATTGTAATATAGCAACTCTTAAAATGTTGAATTTTAAAGGTGTTAAAGAAGATTTTTTAAATGTCCACCCATCAAAACTTTCTCCATTAAAACAACCAGACGGAAGATTATCTTTAGAAAAAGCAGATGAAATGATGAGTATTGCCCTTAAAAAAGGCTCCAATAAATTTGAATGGGTACACATCAAAAATAATAATGAAGAATTTTATGCAGAAGTTACCTTAACTAAAATAGTTTCTGAAACCGATGATTTTATTCATTGTGTTTGGCGGGATATTACAGAAAGCAAAATTGCAGAAGAACAATTAAAAGCAAGTGAAGCAGAAGGTTGGTCATTATTTGAAGAAGCTCCCTACCCTATTTGGATTGAAGATTTTTCAATAATTAAGCAATCCTTTGATAAATTAAGAAAAGAAGGCATCACTGATTTGCGGAAATACCTTGATGAAAACCCACAAAAAATAGAAGAATTTGCTCAAGATGTAGTAGTTATAAGAGTTAATAAAAGAAGTTTATCATTTTATAATGTTGCATCAGAATCCGAATTAATTAGACATATTTCAGAATTTTTTATACCAGAATCTTACCAAGTTTTTAAAGAAGAGCTGATTGCACTTTTTGAAGGAAAAACAAACTTTACTTCTGAAATTCCTATCAGAAAATTAAATGGTCAAATTGTCTATTTAATAATAACCTTATCAATACCAGATATTTATGTAAACACTTTAGAAAAAGTTATCATCTCATTTGTCGATGTAACTGAACAGAAAAGAAATGAAAAAACAAAAGAAGTTTTATTAAATATCACCAAACAGATTTCTGAAGTAGCTTCTATTGAGGCTTTTAGTGTTATTGTTAAAAATGAATTAGGTCATTTGTTAGATACCTCCAATTTTTATTTAGCACTTTATAATAAAGATAAAGACACAATTTCAATTCCATATTTTGCAGATGATTTAGATGATGAATTTGGCGACAACAATGAATTTGACGGAGAAGGAACCTTAACAGCTTATATAATAAAAAACAGAAAACCTTTATTGGCTACAATTGAAATTTTTAAAAATCTAGAAAAATTAGGACATATAAAATTAGTTGGTTCAAATGCTCAGGTTTGGTTAGGAGTTCCGTTATTTGTTAAAAATGAAGTTATTGGAGCTATCGCAGTACAATCATATACAAATCCAAATGCTTATACTAACAATGATCTAAAAATATTAGAAATTGTTTCAGAACAAATTGCTATTGCTATTGAACGGATTCAACATCAAAATACAATCAAAGAAAATGAAGAAAAATTCAGAAATATCTTTGAACTTTCTCCAGATATGGTTAATTTAATAAATCAAGAAGGAATTGTTTTAGATTGTAATGACCAAGTTATAAAACAGTTGGGATATCAATCTAAAGATGAAATAATTGGCAAACATCTCTCTCATTTTTTTGGAGATTTTAAACCAGATGCAGCTCAACATTTATTCAATTCTATTTTAAATGAAGGTTTTTTAATTAATGAAGAGTTTTTATTAAGGCGCAAAGATGGTTCTGAATTTTCTGCAGAATTATCATCATCATTATTAAAAATAGATTCAAGAGAAAATAAAAGAATTGTTAGTATTGTACGTGATATTACTTTACGTAAACAGTACGAACTTGAAATTACCAATGCATTAGAAAAAGCAAGAGAAACAGATCATTTAAAATCTTCGTTTTTAGCCAATATGAGTCATGAAATTAGAACACCAATGAATGGAATTATTGGTTTTGCTGAAATGCTTCAAAATAATCATTTAGATGAGGTAAAAAGAGGTTTTTATGCTAATATTATTATGAATAGCAGCAGACAGTTATTATCCATTATCAATGATGTGTTAGATATGTCAACTATTGAAGCCGGATTGGTAGAAATTAAAATGGCACCTGTTTCAATTAATAATATGTTGAATGAACTCAATGAGTTTTTCCTTCAAAAATCTAATGAAAAACAGTTGAAATTAACTTGTGAGTTAACATTAAATGATGAATTATCTGTAATAAAAACAGATCAAACAAAGGTTCAACAAGTTTTGACAAATTTTATTTCGAATGCTATAAAATTTACTAAAAAAGGTGGAGTTTCTTTTGGATATACATTTAAAGATGATTTCCTAGAATTTTATGTAACTGATACTGGAATTGGTATTGACAAAAAACTTCACAACGAAGTTTTTGAAAGATTCCGTCAAGTTAACATGGAATATACTCGGGAAACTATTGGTAATGGTTTAGGATTATCAATCTCTAAAAAATTGGTAGAATTATTAGGCGGTGAGATTTGGTTAGAATCTGAACCTAATAAAGGAAGTACTTTTTATTTCACTATTCCATATCAACACGATGTATTAGAAAAAATTTCAGAAGAAAATATTACAACAATTACTCATAAAGCTATGAATGAACAAATTACTATCTTATTAGCAGAAGATGAGGAATACAACAGAATTTTTATTGAAGAAATCTTAGATGATAAAAACTTCACTATTTTAACCGCTGAAAATGGCGTTGAAGCTGTTGATATTGCTA
>JAUYUF010000115.1 GCA_030694835.1 Flavobacteriaceae bacterium
GGAGCAAAACGAAGACTTACAAGTAATTGTAGGTCTTTTTTGTGTTATTTTTTAGCTCCATAGTTCAACGGATAGAATAGAAGTTTCCTAAACTTTAGATTCAGGTTCGATTCCTGGTGGAGCTACCTGAAAGAGTTACAAAGACTTGTGACTCTTTTTTAATCACATTCATCACTAAAACTCTTTAATCATTGACAATGAAGTATAGCGAAGTAATTTAAATTGGTAATATTAAATATGTAAATGATTTTATTTTCAATTGTAAAAAAACCTACTCAAAGCTCTTAACTTCTATTGTAGGTGTAATTTTTGGGGAAAGGAAGAAAATAAATTTTTTAAGAGCAGGTTGTTTAGCCCAGCTTTATATCATTAATTTTTTTAATATACAAAAAGACAATTGTTTGAAATAAAAAATTTCGACAAAAACATGATGCTGTATACACATTAAATAAAATATGAACTTCTAAATTTTTTCAAAAATCAGTTTACTGTCCTCATTATTACTTTCAGTATCTTTTAGTTCTATTTTGTTGTTAAGAACATCTATAACTAACCAGTTTTTTTCAATTTGATTAAGTGGAATTTTACCGTTGAAATCGAGCTCTAATTCTAATTTTCCACTATCATATTCAACAGACCAAGTACCATTTACAACAGTTGAGCCATTGGTTGCTGTTACGGTATAATCTTGTTTAAAATCTAATTTAAAGTCTGTAAAGTTATTAGTTTTAATTTCGCCTTTATCCTTGTAATACGAAATAAACCATGTTTCTTCATTTAAGATTTTTTCTAAATTGATTTTTTCTTTTATACATGTTTTTTCAAATTCAAGTCTGTTATCCTCAAATCGCAAATCAATTTCATTGTTATCTTCAATTTCATAAAGGATCCAATTAAATGAAAAATCTGGAAAATTTTGTATGAATATCTTGACTACAATTTTATCATTAGATTTCAATATAACCCATGTTCCATTATAAGTATTTACTAAATTTGAAGCTTTTACGGTACCATTTTCAGCAAAAACAAAATTATATTTATTGTATAGTTCTGTATGATCTATTCCATTAATTTTTATTTTATCTACTATCCAACTGCACGATAGTAATAAAGTTGTAATTTTTTCTTCAGTACAATCAAAACAATCATCATCTTCAAAATCAAAATCATCATCTTCATCACATATATTATTTGATTCTTCAATAATATTTTTGAGAGCGGTCATATTATTTATTGTTTTTTCCGTTCCATCATAGAGCAAAACTTTTATAGGAAAATTAATTTGTACAACATTAGAACTGTTCATGATATCAATAAATTTATAAAATTGTTCATCGTTCTCAATACTTATAGTCTTTGCTATCTGATTTGAGGTTTCATAAATTGACAATGTTATTGGGTAAATAAAATCTAAACATTCAATATCATCATCAATTTTATTTTCACCAGCACATTCTTTAGTGAACATTTTTAACTCATCATCATTTTTAACTTTTATCTTCGTATAATTACTTAGAATTATTTCAATAGGAAATATAATTTTCAGGGCGTCAGTATCATTATCAGATTTATCAAAAATGGCTTCAATTAATTCATAGTCATCTTCAGTGTTAATAATTAATTCAACCCCATTGGCAATAACGGTTACAGGCAGTTTAATAGTTATGCAATTTGCATAATCAATAATATTATCTATTGAACCATCTTTTATTGTTACACGTTTGATGAGAGAAGAAATTTCTGAATTTGCTTTTAAGGCTTCATCGTTAGAGGGTTCTGTGATTTCTATAACCTCACTTTGGCAACCCAAAAATATAATTGATAACAGACCTAAAAGAAAACTTCTTGTATACATAATCAGTAATTTAAGTTTGTAAGTATAACAGTTTTACATAAAAAAACCCTACCTTATTTTTAAAAAAATTATATTTGGGGTAAATCACGAATAAAAATAGATTTAATTTTTTGAAAGAGAAAATTGATACCGGGTTTTGTAACGAGAAAATATTTAACAATTTTTTTTTAAATAATTCTAAACTACTTGTTAACTATATTTTTTATAAGTGCGGTAATATTGATTTGGCAAACGATATTGCACAGGAAACCTTTTTAAAATTTTGGAGTAACTGTGAAAAGATATTTCCCAACAAGGCAAAAGCATATTTATATACGATAGCCAATAATTTATTTTTAAATGAATTTTCAAGAAATAAAGTAGTTTTAAATTTTAAAAACTCGATTACAAAAAATTACACAAACGAATCTCCTGAATATTTACTTGAAGAAAAAGAATTTAATACTAAGTTACAAAATGCGATTTCTAATTTAACAGAGGCTCAAAGAACAGCGTTTTTAATGAATAGGATTGATGGCAAGAAATATATGGAAATAGCGGAAATATTAGGTATATCTGTAAAGGCTGTTGAGAAAAGAATACATTGCGCACTGATCAATCTTAGAAAAGAAATTGAGAATATTTGATTAAGAGGTAGGGTAAAAACATTTTAAACTGTTATTTATATATAAAAACTGAATGAAAGACAATTATTTTTTAGCTAAATGGCTTAATAATGAATTAAGCGAGGACGACCTTAAACATCATTTAAGTGAAGGTGAAATACACTCTTATAAAAAAATAATTTCTGCAACTGAAAAACTTGAACCACCTGTCTTCAATCCTGAAGAATCATTAGAAACATTAGAAACATTTAAATTATTAGGCACGAAGCCACTTATAACAAAACTAAGTTTTACTTATTATTTATACAGAGTGGCAGCTGTATTTATTATTTTCTTTACATCTTATTATTTTATATCAAATAAAAGCACGAGTTATACAACATCGTTTGCTGAAAAAATCAATATTACATTGCCTGATAACTCCAAAGTACAATTAAATGCCGCATCAGAATTAGATTTAAAAAAAAGGAATTGGGGAGAAAACAGGGAATTAAAATTAAAAGGAGAAGCTTTTTTTGATGTATCAAAAGGGTCAACGTTTAAAGTAAAAACTACTTTAGGAACCGTAAGTGTTTTAGGAACTCAATTTAATGTTATTGTTCGTGATCATTATTTTGAGGTTCATTGCTATGAAGGAACCGTAAGTGTAGATTTTCAAAAACAAACAACAAAACTTACTTCTGGAAGTTCATTTAAACTCCTAAATTCAGAAGTTACAGTTAATCATAACAGCACAAGAACAACACCTTTGTGGATTCAAAATATTAGTTCATTTGACAGTATGCCATACAAATATGTTATAGAAGAGCTTGAAAGACAGTATAATGTAGTTGTAGAATATGATGTTAATATTTTTTCAAACACTATATTTACAGGGAACTTTACGCATACTGATTTAGAAATGGCATTACAAACTATTAGTATTCCTCTTAATTTAAAATATACTATATATAATAATAAAGTGAGTCTGCAAAACCAATGATTATCAATAAACAAACGTTTTTTTTAATCTCAATTTGCTTTCTTTATTCTATTTCAACTTTTTCACAAAATACAGGTAAAGAAACAAAACGGCTTTCAGAAATATTATCTGAAGTCGAACAACAGCACAATGTTACTTTTACATATGCAGATAAAACAATAGAAAACATTGAGCTATCGCCCTTCAATATTGATTTGCCACTTACTGAAATAATACACTATTTAAAAAGTAAAACACACTTATCCTTTCATATTTTATCACAAACTAATATATTGATAAGCAAGCAGTTGTCAAAAATTGCAATATGTGGTATTATTATCGATAATGATACCAGTAAAAAAATTGAGGGGGCTCATATTATGGTAAGTGATTCTACCATTACTACTATTTCAAATAAATTAGGTTATTTTATATTAGATGAAATAAATGAAAATCAAATTATTGAAATACATCACTTGGCTTACCCAACCAAATATTTATATGCTTCGGAATTTGCTAAGAGCAACACGTGTTTAACTATTTCACTTTCACAAAATATTGAAAAGCTAAAAGAGGTTTATTTGAATAATTATTTAACCACCGGAATCACTAGCAATATTGATAATACAATTACTATAAATACATCAAAATCAGGAATTTTACCTGGCCTTATTGAGCCTGATATATTACATAAAATACAAGCTTTACCCGGAGTAGGAAGTATTAATGAAACCATTTCGAATATCAATATAAGAGGAGGGACTCACGATCAAAATTTATTGCTTTGGGATGGAATAAAAATGTATCATTCTGGTCATTTTTTTGGTTTAATTTCAGCATTTAATCCCTATATAACAGAAGAAGTAACTGTAATTAAGAATGGTACAAGTCCCCAGTATAGCGATGGTGTATCAGGAACAATTGACATTAGGCTTTTTAATAAAATAAAAGGGAAATCATTTGGCGGCGGTGGATTAAACTCACTAAGTACTGATGTATTCTCCTATGTTCCAATTTCAAAAAAAATGGGCATCCTGTTCTCAGGCAGACGTTCTATAACAGATATTATCAAGACCCCAACCTATAAACAATATTTTAAAAGAGCTTTTCAAGATACTAAAATTAAAACGTCAATAAACCAAGAGAATAATGTTATTCAAACTAATTCGAATTTTAATTTTTACGATTATAGTTTCAAATATTTATATGATTTTTCCGAGCAACATAACATAAGAATCAGTTTTTTAAACATCAAAAATCACCTCGATTACATAGAAACCATAAATACACCGCCAACCAATAATTCGAAAACGAGTAAACTAACCCAACAAAATATGGCATTGGGTTTACAATTAAATAATGATTGGAATAATAATTTTGAAACCCAATTACAAACCTATTATACCAAATATAACATCAATGCAATTAATTACACTTTATCAACAGATCAGCGGTTATTACAAAATAATGAAGTCTTAGAAATAGGTATTAAATTAAACTCCTATTACAGATTAAGCAAGAATATAAAATTGTTAAATGGTTACCACTTTTATGAATTGGGAATTACTAATGCTGAAGAAATAAACGTACCTCTTTTTATCAGAAGAATTAAAAATGTTCTTAGAAATCATTCGATCTATAGTGAGCTTAAATACATTTCAAGTAATAAAAACACCACAATTAATAGTGGTTTAAGAGTGAATTATATTGAAAAATTTAAATTATACAATTTAGAGCCTAGAATACAGGTGTTACATAAATTAAATTCGAATATAGCCATTAAAATCGGAGGCGAATTTAAAAGTCAAAACACAACACAAACAATTGATTTGCAAGAAGATTTTTTGGGTGTAGAAAAAAGACGTTGGATTTTATCGGATAATAATTTAGTTCCCATTATAAAAAGCAAACAGACTTCTATAGGTTTGAACTACAAAAAAAATGATTTTTTTATTGATTTAGAAGGTTTTTATAAAAAAGTAGAGGGGATAACAACTTCAACCCAAGGTTTTCAGAATCAATATCAATTTAATAAAACTTCCGGCAATTATGTGGTAAAAGGAGTTGAAATTTTAATTAACAAAAAGACAGGTATATATAGCACTTGGTTAAGTTATACTTATTCTATAAATAATTATTATTTCCCTCAGTTAATTCCCAATTCATTTCCCAATAATTTAGATATTAGGCATTCACTTTCATCGGGTATTACGTATACTTATCAAAAATTAAATTTAGCCCTAGGAGCGCTTTGGAGAACTGGCAAACCCAATACAAACCCCAATGAATTGGATCCAATTTCAGTTAATGGACTAAACGGTTTTATTAATTATGAAGAACCTAATAGTGTGCGGTTGCCAAATTATTTCAGAGTTGATTTCTCCTCAACCTATACATTTAATATTAATAAAAAAATAGAAGGTTTATTAGGAGTTTCAGTTTTAAATTTATTAAATCAAAAAAATGTGTTGAATACTTATTATAAGATAAATACAGACGAAACACTTTCTCCTATTAATACTATTTCAATGGGTCTTACTCCTGATTTTACCTTTAGGGTTTCTTTTTAAAAATAAAAGTTAATAAATAGCATTTGTAACTATAAAAAAAGAGGATTTGTTAACAAATCCTCTTTTGGAATAACCAGTTATAAAGAATAAGGTATAACACACTAAATTATAAATTAGTCGTCGTCGTCAAGATTAGAGTTTTCTTTAAGTAAATTCTTTATTTGATGTGCAATAGCTGCATTGCCGTCAGCATTACTAGGATTAATTTCAATTACACCATTTCCATTTCTATCAAGAGCTGAAGAAAAATCAATAGTTGAAGTACTGCCAAAAATGGTTGTCAGGTCAAATGTTATTACAACTGTTAATTGATTTTCAGCGACACTAATATTAGTACTTGAATTAGGGAAATCTACTTCAATTTCGTCTTCAACATCATGCCAAAAGACAAAAGGAGTACCGTTTAAAGTTCCTTTTATTTGAATAGATTTTCCATACAATTCACTACTGGTATTTGTACTTTTATGTAAGTCAAACTCAATTTCACTGTACACGTTATTTGGCAATTCAACAGTAGTTATATCAACAGAGAAATTTCCATTAGATAAATCTAATTCAAATGGACCTTTTAATTCAAAATCACTATACAAATCTTCATTTTGCTCATCTTGATCTTCAACTTCAAACTCAATTTCATTAATATTAATTTTAAAACTTGAGATAGTAATAATGTTTGCAGAGCTTTTAGCGTTAAACATTACTTTACTTGTGGGGTTGTTATTAATTGCTTTTGCTTTTAAAGAAACACCTCCGGTTGAGTCATCCTTGCTGCATGAAGAAATGAAAATCATAAGAGTTGAAACAACTAGAACTAAAGAAATCTTTTTTAAATTCATAATTAAATAATTTAGGGTTTTTAAATTCATTTTAAATTTGATATTTATATAACAACAGTTGAATGGGAAAATACCCTACCTTAAAAAGATTTTTTTAACAAAGTTATTTAATGAAGAAGAAATATATTATAACATATTTAATTCTAAACAACACCCGCCTTGATTGTAAATAAACCATAGGATGTTAGTATAACTGAATAAGGTGTGGAGCAAAACGAAGACTTACAAGTAATTGTAGGTCTTTTTGTGTCATTTTTTAGCTCCATAGTTCAACGGATAGAATAGAAGTTTCCTAAACTTTAGATTCAGGTTCGATTCCTGGTGGAGCTACAAGAAAGGGTTGCAAAGACTTGTGACTCTTTTTTATTAGTTATATATAGAAAAGCCTATTCTTTATTAATACAATTATGAATTTATAATATTTACTTCAATTTTGCCAAGTTGCTAACTTTTTTGCTATAAAAAGGGAACTTGTATGAGTTAATTAAAGAACAATTATAAATTTGAAAATTAATTATCAAAAATAGGAAAATCAAGAAAGAGTTAGAGTAAATGGAGCCATTATTGAATAAAATCTCGTTGAAGTTACTAATTGTTCTCCAGAGCATTAATTAATTGTTATTCTTATTATAGATATTTAAAATACAAAAAAATAAAGCACTTTTAAAGTTTCTAAAGAATATTTTTTCTAACTTTATAAGAACCAAATAAATACAACTATGAAACTTCCTAAGTTAATTCGATTAACAGCATTCTTATTTGTTGTTATTCTTGCTTTTTTATTCATCTCCTGTTCAACAACACAATATTTAGCAAATGTAAATTACACGCCTAAGCTACCTGTAGAAAATAATGATATGGGTAAAGTAACATCTAGCATGTCAGAACTAATTAAAAATAATCTCAAATACAATATTCTAATAACAGATCTTAAAAACAACATTTCATTTGCTTCAAAAGACATCTCCGTTTTAGATGAAAGGATAGAATTTAGACGTAAAACCCAACAGTTTATTTTAAACTTTCCAGATATACTTGATCGAGCAATTTCTGTAAAAGGATTTACGGTTACTATTGATAAATATTTAAGTATCTCTTTAAACAGAGATATCAAGGACGCCCAAAGTTTTGCAGATGATTTGTATTATATACAACGACAACTTATTAAAAAAAGGTTTGCTTTAAATTTAGAAAAATTTGAACCTATAGCAGATCAATATGCTGCTTTAAAAGTTAAACCACCAGTTTCTGAAGATCAACGAAAATTAATTGTTCAAGCAAATTCGCTTAATCAACAAAAACAGTATGCAAAAGCTGTCGAATTTTATGTTAAAGCAATCCAGTTGGATCCAACCGCCTATCCTGCGGGATATTATAATATTGCATTATTGGATGCACAATTAGGGTATTTTGAAAATGCCATTTTTGAAATGAAAAAATATTTAATGTTGATGCCAAATGCCCCTGATGCCCGTAGTGCACAAGATAAAATTTATGAGTGGGAGCTAATGGTTCCAAAATAATTAACATCATTATTACACTATGTTTAAATTAAAAACAAGGTATATAATGACAATTATGTTGTTTATAAACAACATAATTGTATCCCAAAGTATACCAACTGCTAACTGTGTATGTTCATATTGTAATGTTAAATGCGGATCTGGACATTCGACTAACTGTACTTATTATAGCGCTCCTAAAGCTGCTTCAAAAATTGGTGTAATTCCTGCCACAAACATAAACAATATGGTTGCAGGTATGGTATTTCAAAGCCTTTTAAATGCTGTTTTTAGTTCAAACACAAACACTTCTCAACAACAAGCAGAAGCTCAGCAGGCTGCTGCATTAGCAGCACAACAAGCAGCCGAAGAAAAAAAAGCACAGGAAAAAAAAGCACAGGAAGAATATGATAGAATGATGCAATTATATAAAACATTAGATGGTTCTCAAAATCTGTTAACGAAATCATTAGGTGATACCAATTTAGATTTTAAAACTTTGGATGGTGAAGCTGAGAATCTATCAACTGCTGCAAGAAATCAATTTGAGGGATTATCAACTAATACAGTAACTGATTCAACTACAATAGGAGGTGGAACGCAATTTTTTGGAGATTCTATGCCTATAGTTGATTTACAATCTCTAGAAGATTTAAATAATAATCCCAATGTAGTTGATTTAAGAGAAACACAAAAATATGTTGAAGAAAATATAGAAAATGATAGTCTTCAAATAGTATCCATTCTAAGACAGTATGAGCCTGATGCCAATGGAGAGCCAATTATTCAAAAACAAGATTGCAGAGATCTTGCAAAAAAACTAAAAGTTTATATCAATCAAAGAGAACAAACTAAGAAAATTTTAGATCTTTCTAATAATGAGTTAAATATTTGGGAAACAGCCAATCAGAATGCATTAATGAATCAAGTAAAAGATGGGCTCGAATATTTTGCTGGAAATTTGTTTGATAAGCTTTCCAAAAGAGGAAAAGCTGCAGACCGTTTACAAGGAATTCTTAATAAAAATTCTAATAAGATGGTAAAAGAGGGAATCAATATAGCTGATATACAGGCTAAAATTGATAATTTACGTTTGATATCTACCGCTGGAGAACTCACAGACCTTGCAAATAAAATGAATGATTGGACTACGTTTATGAAGGACGGATTTAGCAGTTTACTGCTAAATCTTAGCAGTTCAAATAATGAAATTAATGAAATTATAGAAAACCCTCAAATGCAACAGTATTTTCAGATGGATAAACCTGAATTGAACACCTTACTTGACATCTCTAAAATAGTAGCAGACAACGAGATGATGGGAAAATGGGTTGCTAAAAAATTACCAATGATTGCATTAGTTGATATTTCAATAAAAACATTATATAACGGTACTGATTATTTTTTGAGTTTAAATCGGATTATGGAATCTAGAAAGATTTATGGTGGGGCGCTAGAAACGGCAAAATATATTCAAAAAAACATTGATGATTCATATAAATCCTTATCTGAGTGTCCAAATAATTAGATTTAATGAAACCCACTAAAGCTCTTCCTTTAATCGTAAAAATACGGAATATTGGTTGCGCAAATGAATAATAGGTGGAGCAAAATGAAAGGTTTATAAGCAATGGGTTCTTTTTTTTTATCCTAAATCTAGCAAAACCATATTCTTTATGAGTTTTTTTTAATCAATTACATATTTCTTATATTTAATAATTCTTATTAAATTATATCAAGTAATAATTTAAAGATATTTTTTTAATGTATATATTTCAATGAAATAAGTTGACTAAATAAGATACAACTTGTCAAAAATAAACATGAAAGAACAAGAACAACACTATTGAGAAATTCCTAAAAAGATGGATGTTATAGTTGGTAATTTTTCTTAAATGAGAAGTCATCTTAAATAGAAAAACCATTTTTTCTTTTCTCACAAGTTAATTATATATGATTTGTTAATCTGTGAAATTATTTATAATCATTAGGTAATTTTCTAGACTTTGTGGCTTGCTCAAAAGCATATCCAATTTTTAAAAGTTTAGCCTCTTCAAATGGTCTAGCAATAAATGTAAGCCCTATAGGCTGTCCCGTTTTTTCGTATCCCATAGGAATTGTTAAACATGGATAATTGGCAGCGGCAGCAATACCTGCATTTCGATTGTTGATAGACAAAATTACATCTAATTGATATTTTGTTATTGGTGTTTCAAAATAGTTAACTCCTTCTTGATGTAATTTATTTTTTATTTGAATTAAGTCTTCTTCACTAATATTTTCCTTTAACATAGCTTCGAAACGACCTTGTCCGTATGGAATCTTAACTAAAGAATCTCTTTTATTATATTCAATAATCTCTTTTATAGTTCTAGCTTTAATTTCCTTAGATGCGTATTTATTTAAATAAGTAGGTAAATCGACTTTCATGTCTGTATTTAGCAGAGAAGTAAATCCTTCAAATTTTATTTTTTCAGGTTCAAATTCAATAGCAACACCCCCTAAAGCAACTATTTTTTCTATGGTTAGTTTATAAATAGAATCGTTTAGGAAGCTCTTATTTACACCAAATCGAATTCCTTTAAGGCTTCCTGTTTTTAAATCTTCAAAATATTTTATGTTTTTCGGATTATTTTTGGTTGCACTATCATTAGAATCTTCACCAGTCATAGCTGAAATTAGAATGGCGTTGTCAATTACATTTTTAGTCATTGGGCCTGGTGTGTCTAATGTGCTGGATAAAGGAACTATTCCACTTCTGCTTAATAAACCAGTAGTTGGTTTAAGTCCAACGATTGAGTTTAAACTTGATGGAGAAAGAATAGACCCAGAGGTTTCGGTTCCAACTGCAACTGCAGTATAATTGGCAGCAATACTTGAACCGCTTCCAGAACTTGATCCTCCTGTATCAAATTGTTTACGGCCAAAAGGATTAAGAGTTTGACCACCTACAGCACTATAACCATTTGGACAATCATTACATAGAAAATTAGCCCATTCGCTTAAATTAGTTTTTCCTAAGATTATTCCTCCTTTTTCTATTATTCTATCAGTTATAAAGGCATTTGAGGCTGTTTTATTTTTGATTAAAAGATGAGCGCCAGCAGTTGTTGATAATCCTTTCATATTGATATTATCCTTCAGTAAAACAGGGATTCCGTGCAGAGGATGATCATTACTCGATTTATTTTTGTCTTTAATTCGAGCTTCATTTACTGCATTTGGATTAATTGATATGATATTATTCAAGGCTTTGTCAGGATTATTTTCATATTTTACAATTCTGTACAAATACCACTGTGTTAGTTTTTCATAGGTAAGAACTTTTGATTTTATATGAGCTTGAATGGTTGGAATATCTTGTTCTAAAATAAAAGGTTTTAGTTTTTCATAATCTGCCTCATAGAAATTATTTAATTGAGCTGAAATATTTTTCCAGAGTTCATTTTTATCTAAATTTTTAGATTGAATAAGTTTAAATCTCATTCTTTGAGATTCATGAGTGGCATTTTTAATTAATTCTTCAGACTCATCATAACTAACCCATTTAGCGATTACTGTTTCTTGAGGAGTTTTGCATGCAATTAATAAAACAAATAAAAGTAGAAATCCTTTTTTCATAAGATGTATTTTATATTAGTTTAATAAATGTCATTATTATCTGACAGGTGTTATTTTTTTTCTATTGATTTAATAGTAGCTCTAATTAAATCATCAATTTTATTAGTATCAATCCATCGCGTTACAATTACTAAATCATGTTCATTGTCAATAATAATATAATTACCTCCAAATCCTACGGCGTAATAAACATTTGAAGGAACTCCGCTTAAGTTATTTTCAATATTTGTCCACCATAAATAACCGTATGATTTATTTGCTGATGAACCTTGAGAAACTGATTTTACCCATTTTTCAGAGATAAGCTGTTTGTTTTCCCATTTCCCATTTCTCTGAAATAATAATCCAAATCGAGCCATATCTAAAGTGTTAATAAATAAACCGCCACCAAAATGTCCTCCACCGCTAACAGATTGCATCATAATTCCATCAATATTAACAAAAGAATTATCATAGCCGTACCATCTCCAAGTAGTTGAAGCACCAATAGGATCCATAATATTTTCTTTAAGTATTACTGGTAATGGCTGTCTCCATACTTGTAATAAGGAATGTGCCAATAAATTTACCCTAACATCATTGTATTTATAATGTGTTCCAGGTTCGTAAAGAATTCTGTTTTTCCATGCATCAATATTGCCTTCTTTTGGTGGTCGATCTGCCCAATCATCAATTCCAAATAAATTACCAGACCAATCTGATGTTTGAGTTAATAAATGTTCCCATTTAATTTTAGAGTTGTGCGGTGTTTCATAAGTTTCATCCCATACATATTGATTGACATAATCATTCATATTTTTGATTAATCCTTTATCTATAGCTAAACCTGCAATGGTTGAAAGATAGCTTTTGGCAACACTAAAAGTCATGTCAACTCTATTAACATCACCCCATTGAGCAACTATATACCCATTTTTAATAATCACTCCTGCAGGACCACCTCTTTGTTTTGTGGGTCCTAAAATTTCATAGTTGGGTTCATCTTTATAAGCGCTGTAGTTAGCAATTTTTAAATCACGACTCATTTTATTTTCATTATTTACTGCAATATATACAGCACTATCGAGCATTGTTTTATTCATTTTTAATTCTTCTGGGGTTTTAACTTGCCAAACAGCATTAGGGTAATAAACTTTTTGACTATGAACTATTCCAGTACTAATTAAAAGAAAAATGAATAGTAATAATTTGATAGTATTTTTCATATAGTTGAACGGTGATTTAATATTAAATAAACACAAAAAATTTCAAGTTTGATATTTGGTTAAAAGTATTAATAAAATTTTAGATATACTGTTAGTTAAATTTTATTCTGTATTTTTCATACATGAAAATAAAGAATATAATATTTGATTTTGGCGGAGTTATAGTTGATTGGAATCCTCGTTATATGTACGAAAAAGTATTTGATGATAAATATGAAATGGAAGATTTTCTTACCAATATTTGTACAGAAGAGTGGAATTTACAACAAGATAAAGATCGTTCTTTAGTTGAAGGAACTGAAATTTTAATTAAAAAATTTCCAGAATATGCTGAGTTAATTGGATTATTTTATGATAGATGGGAAGAAATGTTAAAAGGTTCAATTGATCAAAACGTTAAACTTATTTATCTTTTAAAAAAGAAATATAAGTTATTTGGATTAACAAATTGGTCTGCAGAGACTTTTCCAATTGCATTAAAACGATTTTCATTCTTTCAAGAATTTGATGGAATTGTTGTTTCTGGTATAGAAAAAATGATTAAACCTGATTCTGAAATTTTTTATTTATTGCTCCATCGCTATCAGTTGAAAGCTCATGAATCTGTTTTTATTGATGATAATATTAAAAATATAATCGCGGCAAAGGAAATAGGATTTCATGTTATCCATATCAATGAAACCATCAATTTAGAAGAGGAATTAAATAAAATGAAGATTATCTAGGATCACTTTTTTAATAAATGGTATTTAAGTGTGAAATTATATTGTTTAAATTTCTAAATAAATTTTACTAATTTTTTTCCATTTAGAAGTAAATAAATTTAACAACAACCATTTCCAGGTGAGCAATTTGATGGTTTTTGAGCAAAAACAGTTAGGCTAAATATTCCAATATTGGAAGTTTTAAATTTCATCAATAATTCTTCATTTAAATAATTTTTTAAAATATCATCAGGTAATAAAATAGATTTTTGTTTTTGAATTTTTATATCTATAAAACCAGTTTTTCGAATCAATTCTAAGTAAGTATCTTTTTGTATTGCTCCAGCTACACAACCAGCATACATTTCAGCTTCTTGGGTTAGTTCTAGTGGTAAATCTCCTATTAAAACTACATCAGAAACACTAAAATGCCCACCAGGTTTAAGTACCCGAAACATTTCTTCAAATACAGCTTTTTTGTTAGGAACTAAGTTTAGAACACAATTACTAATAACAACATCTACTACATTTGCTGTGATAGGTAATTTTTCAATATCACCCATCCTAAATTCAACATTATTAAATCCTCTTTTTTCAGCATTTATCCGAGCTTTTTCAATCATAATAGGAGTAAAGTCTACTCCAATTACTTTACCTTTATCACCAGTATAAGCTCTCGCAACAAAACAGTCATTTCCAGCTCCACTTCCTAAATCCACAACAGTATTACCTTCTTTAATGATTGCATATTCTGTAGGAAGTCCACAACCTAAGCCTAAATCTGCATCTGGATTGTAACCCTCAAGTGTTTCATAGCTATCACTCATAATATTATAAACTTCAGTTGAGCATTCTCCAGCACCACAACATGATGATTTGTTGGTTGTAGCATCTTGTAAGGCAATTTCACTGTACTTTTGTTTTACTATTTCTTTTAATTGTTGGTCTGTTTTCATGTTTAATAATATTATATCGTATTATTACGATGATTAAATTTAAATTTTTTAATAGTGTTTAATGCTTTGAGTATTATTTAAAAATCCCTGAATAGTAGTAATTGCGATTTGCCATTGAATATCATCAATACAATAGCAAACTTTTACACCTTCAATTTCTCCTTTTATTAATCCGGCGTTTTTTAATTCTTTTAAATGTTGAGAAACAGTAGATTGTGATAGTGGAAGAACGTCAACAATATCACCACAAAAGCATATGTTAGAACTAGCAAGATGTTTCATTATTAAAATTCTAGCAGGATGTGCTAAAGCCTTTAAATATTTTGCCAATTTCTGGTCTTCTTTTAAAAATACTTTAGTTTTAATAATCTGTGATTTTTAAATTCATCGTAAAATTACGATTAAAGATGTAGTTTGACAATATTTTTTTGAATATTTTATAATTGATTCTAAGTCTGTATTTTTTTCTTAATTTTAAAAAATGTTTTTATAAAACTAAATGTTTCAGAATTATATGAAAAAACTATTTATTGTTCTTTTTCTTGTCATAACAAGTTATTCAAGTATCTCGCAAACTTCAGAACAAGTTCGGTGGAAAACTCATTCAGAAAACACTAAAATTATACGAGATAAATTTGGAGTTCCTCATATTTACGGTAAATCAGATGCAGATGCTGTTTTTGGGTTACTTTATGCTCATTGTGAAGACGATTTCAATCGTATAGAACAAAATTATATTTGGGCAATTGGAAGATTAGCCGAAGTAGAAGGTGAAAAGGCCATTTATAGTGACCTTAGAGCTAAGATGTTTATGACTATTGATGAAGCTAAAGTGTATTATGAAAACAGTCCGGAATGGTTAAAAAAACTTTGTGTTGCTTTTGCTGATGGAATCAATTATTATCTATATAAAAACCCAGAGGTAAAACCGAAATTAATTACCCGTTTTGAACCTTGGATGCCTATGTATTTTAGTGAAGGATCAATTGGAGGAGATATTGAAAGGATTTCAACTCAAAAAATAAAAAACTTTTATGAATCAGATTCTACTATATTGTTGAGTGCTGTTTATAAAAGTCCGATGCAGCCTAATGACAATGAACCTCGAGGTTCTAACGGTTTTGCAATATCAGGCAAACTAACAGCATCTGGTAATGCCATGTTATTGATTAATCCACATACTTCTTTTTTCTTTCGAGGTGAAGCTCATGTTGTTAGTGAAGAAGGATTAAATGCATATGGAGCTGTTACTTGGGGTCAATTTTTTATTTATCAAGGATTTAATGAAAAAACAGGGTGGATGCACACCTCTTCTTATGCAGATGTTATGGATGAATTTATCGAGACGATTATCAAAACAGATGCAGAATATAAATATGTGTATGGAGATGAACTGAGATTGGTAAAGTCTATTGAAATTTCACTAAAATATAAACAAGAAGATCAATTAAAAGATAAAAATTTTACAATTTACAGAACTCATCATGGTCCGATAACGCATAGTATAGGAAATAAATGGGTAGCTACTGCCATGATGTGGGATCCTGTAAAAGCCTTATCGCAATCATATATTCGCACCAAACTTAACAATCACAACGAATTTAGGGAAATGATGAATATCCGTACAAACTCATCAAATAATACTGTTTATGCAGATGCTGATGGGAATATTGCCTATTATCATGGCAATTTTATGCCAATACGCAATGTGAAATATGATTATTCAAAACCAATTGATGGAAGCAATCCTGAAACAGACTGGAAAGGATTGCATACAGTAGATGAAATTATTACAGTATTTAATCCTCCTAATGGTTGGATTCAAAATTGTAATTCAAATCCTTTTACTTCAGCGGATATTTATAGCCCGAAAGTGAATGATTATCCAAGATATATGTCTTTAGATCAAGAAAATTTTAGAGGTATTCATGCTATACGACTATTAAAAAATGCTAATAAACTTAACATTGATAAGCTAATTAATTTAGCATACGACCCATATCTTCCTGCTTTTGAAGTTTTAATACCTGGTTTAGTAGTGGCATATGACCAATCAAATAAACCAAACCAATCAATAAAAGAGGCAATTAATATTTTAAGAAATTGGGATTTTGCTGTGTCAAAAGAATCTGTTGCAATGTCATTAGCTCATTTTTATGGACTTCTTTATCTTCAAGAGGGAAAATATACAGATGGTTTAAGTGTTTTGGAGAGAATAGAATATTTTGGCATTTCTTCGCCAAAACAGGAACGATTAGAAATTTTTGAAAAAACAATTGCTCAACTCAATTCAGATTTTGGTAGTTGGAATATGCCTTGGGGAGAAATAAATCGATATCAGAGAATTAATGGAGAGATAAATCAACCATTTAATGATAAATCTACAAGTATTCCAATAGGAATGGCTTCTGGCCAATGGGGTGCTTTAGCTTCATTTGGAGCCAGATCTTATAATAACACCAAACGTATTTATGGAACTTCTGGAAACAGTTTTGTTGCAGTTGTTGAATTTGGTAAAAAGGTTAAAGCTAAATCTATTTTAGTGGGAGGACAAAGCGGAAATCCAGATTCACCACATTTTGCGGATCAATTACAAAGATATGATGAGGTTATATTTAAAGATGTGGCCTATTATAAAGAAGATGTTGAACGTAGTGCTAAACAAACATATCATCCTGGCGAAAAGAAGAAATAATTATTTCTTCTGATTTTTCATGATGAAAGGAATTTAAAATTGAAGACTTACAGGAAATTGTAGGTCTTTTTTTAATCATTTTTTTAGTACATTTCTTTTACTATTAGATCAGAATAAATAGTCGTACTAAGTTAAAATAGACTTATTAAAATACTATTAAAGCTCGGTTTCATCAATTTGTTGATGCATATAATTTTTACCAATCATTGCATATAGAGAAGCTTCTGCTATGTTTTTAGAATGATCTCCAATTCTGTCTAAAGATGAAATAATAGATCTTAAATCTGCCATACTTAATAGCAATTTTTCCGTATCAACTTCAAGTTCAATTTCTTTCATGGCAGCTTTCATTAAATCACGATTCAGGTTATCAAAAACAAGGTCAGCTTTCATTACTGAAATTACAGCTGTTTTATCATTATTATTAAATGAATCAACTGCATTTTTTAGCATATTAGAAGCATCTTTAACAACTATATTTAATTTTGGAGCAATTTTAGTATATAATTCTATATCATTAATTTTTTGCTTCAAACCAACAATTTTAATAACTCTGTCGGCAATTCGTTCTAAATTTTGTACAATTCTGTATATAGCAAATAATCGTCTTAATTCAGATGCCATTGGTTTATAAAGAACAATAGTTTTTATGATATGATTATCTAGTTTTAAATCTAACTTGTTGATATTCTTTTCGTTTTTTTCTAATTTTTTTAAAACTTCTGCCGGTATTTCAGGCTGAGGTTGTTTTAAAATGTTACTTAGTATTTTGAATTGCTCAATTGTTAAGGTTGATAATTTTAAAAATTCTTTATCAATTTTATTTTGTGTTATTTCTTTTTTTGTATTCATTGCTCCATCAATTTTATCAAATTTAACTAAATTTTCCAGTAAGGTATTCATCAGTTCGTTTATCTTTTGGGTTGATAAACATTTCTTTAGTTTTACCATATTCAACCAATTCGCCTAAATACATAAACATAGAATTGTCAGAAATTCTTGCTGCTTGAGACATATTATGGGTTACTAAAAGTATGGTGTATTTTTCTTTAAGTTCCATTAATAATTCTTCTATTTTTTTAGTTGATATAGGATCTAAAGCTGATGTGGGTTCATCTAATAAAATTACTTCTGGCTGAAAAGCTAATGCTCTGGCAATACACAAACGCTGTTGTTGTCCACCTGACAAAAAAGTTCCTTTTTTATTTAAAGAATCTTTTACTTCATTCCAAAGTGCTACATCTTGTAATGATTTTTCGATGATTTCTTCTTTTTCAGTTTTTTTAAGAGAAATTCCGTTTAGATTATAACCTGCAATAACATTATCAGCAATACTCATGGTTGGAAAAGGATTTGGACGTTGAAAAACCATTCCAATTTTTCTGCGCAACATAATGGTAGACATTTTATTAGTGTCTTTCCCATTTAGTAAAACTTGACCTTCGGTTATAATATTTGGATACAAATCATGCATTCTATTAATAGCCCTTAACAAAGTACTTTTACCACAACCAGATGGACCCATAATAGCAGTAACTTTATTTCTTTTAATGGCTGCACTAACATTGGTAACAGCATAATTACCCTTATTGTATGCTACTGAAACATTCTTAATTTCTAGTACAGCATCTTTAATTGGCACATTTATTTCACTCATCCTTTATAAATTTCTTTTAGAAATAATCATTTTTGATATTAAATTTAGTCCTAATACTAACATCATTAGTAATAAAGATGTTGCCCATATAAGGTCTACCATATTTGGGTCATTATAGAATTCCCATATTAACAATGGAAGTGCGCTTGTTGGTTTTTCAATATTTAAATTAACAGCCATACTGCCAAGAGCGGTTAACATTAATGGCGCAGTTTCTCCAACTACTCTAGATATTGCTAATAAAATACCTGTAATTAAAC
>JAUYUF010000125.1 GCA_030694835.1 Flavobacteriaceae bacterium
ACTGGATATTATGTGAATAACAAAGAGAAAATAGGTCAGATTACATGGATTTTCTTTGATCCAAATTATTCGGGAAAAGGATTAGGAAAACAATCCGTAGAATATTGTCTGAAAATATTGCAACAGAATGAAAAAGTTGAAAAAACCATAGTTACAACTTCTCAACTAGCTTTTAAGTTTTTTGAAAAATTTGGTTTTAAAACAATCAGAATTGAAAAAGATTATTGGGGAAAAGGACTTGACCTCTTTGAAATGGAAATGATTAATGATAAAACCAATTATAAAATCCGCTTTTAGCAGATTTTTTTTTATCTTCCCTTGATGAATTTTTTAGCGCATTTATATCTCTCTGGAAATAATCACAATATAATAGTTGGCAATTTTATGGCAGATGCAATCAAAGGAAAATCTTACCTAAATTATGATGAAGAAATCCAACGAGGAATAATTTTACATCGCGAAATTGATACATTTACAGACCAACATCCAATTGTTAGACAAAGTAAAAGAAGATTAAATGTTAGATATAATCATTTTGGAGGTATCATTATCGATATTTTTTACGATCATTTTTTAGCTAAAAACTGGTCGCAATTCTCTAATATCCCATTAGAACTTTACACCACTGAAATCTATAAAGTATTACAAAAAGACTACAGTATATATCCAACTAATGTTAGACGAATGCTTTATTTTATGGTTCACGAAAACTGGTTGTTGAGTTATCAAAATACTGATGAAATAAAAAAAGTGCTGAATAGAATGAGTCATAGAACAAAACATAAATCATATATGGAATTGGCAACTGAAGATCTTCTTCTATATTATGAGGATTTTGAAAATGATTTTTTGATTTTTTTTAAAGAAATTATGATCCATACACAATTAATAATTAAAGCTTAAATCATGCAAAAATTTATTTTATTCTTATTTACACTTGTCATTTTAAGTTGTCAAACACAAAAAATTTCTAAAACACCAAAAGAACTAGGATTAATTGCTCAAAATGCTATGGTAGTTTCTGCTCGTGAAGAAGCATCACAAATAGGTGTTGATATTATGAAAAAAGGCGGAAATGCTTTTGATGCGATGATTGCTACCGATTTAGCGCTGGCTGTTGCCTATCCTTTTGCAGGAAATATTGGTGGTGGCGGATTTATGGTTTACAGAAAAGCTAATGGAGAAGTTGGCTCACTAGATTATCGTGAAAAAGCTCCAATTGCTGCTTATAAAGAAATGTATTTAGATAGTAATAGCAATATTATTAAAGACAAAAGTACATTAGGAGCTTTATCAGTTGGAGTTCCCGGAACCATTGCAGGATTATTTGCAGTACATCAAAAATTTGGTTCTTTGCCCTTTCATCAATTGATACAACCAGCCATTGATTTAGCTAAAAAAGGCGTTGTTGTTACCGAAAATCAAGCGATAAGTTTCAGATATGCTGTTGATGATTTTCAAAAAGCCAATCAGAAAAAAATTGAATTGGCATATCCGTGGAAAGCAGGAGATTCTATTAAATATCCAAAACTTGCCGCAACTTTAGAACGCATTCGCGACCATGGAAAGGATGAATTTTATAAAGGTAAAACATCTGATATTTTAATTGCATATCTCAATGATTTAGGAGGCATTATCACCAAAGAAGATTTAGCTAGCTATGAAGCAAAATGGAGAGAACCCATTGTTTTTGATTATAAAAATCATAAAGTAATATCTATGACACTTCCATCTAGTGGTGGAATTTGTATAGCGCAAATATTAAAATCGGTAGAACCATTTGATTTAAATAAAATTGGACATAATACAACCGAATATGTACAATTATTAACCGAAGCTGAAAGAAGAGCCTATGCTGATAGAGCTTATTTTTTAGGCGATATGGATTTTGTTGATGTTCCTATCAATCAAATGCTTTCAGACCAATATATTAAAAATCGCATGCGTGATTTCAGTTGGGAAAAAGCAACTAAATCAGCAGCTGTTTCACACGGAAATATAGATATCATAGAAAGTGATGAAACTACCCACTACTCTATTGTAGATTCAGTTGGAAATGCAGTAGCAGTAACTA
>JAUYUF010000126.1 GCA_030694835.1 Flavobacteriaceae bacterium
ATTAACATTAGTACAATGAAAATTAATAAACCTTCACTGTCTTTTGTTGAAATATACTTATCAATTGTTTGTTGTAGTAACCATGGACGTAATGCAGAAACTAAAGAAAGTAAAATTGCAGTAACTGATGCTAGATAAAAATGTAATCGATAGACTCTAGCGAAATTCATCAACCTTGAAAATATTTTTGAATCAAATGCTTTACCGCTTACTTCCATTTTAATCAATTATTTCTTTTGGATAAACAATCTTTGTCAAAAACAAACCTTGTGGAGGTACAGAAACTCCAGCCTCTGATCGATTTCTACTTTCAATAATTTTTTTAAAATCATCTATTGATAATTTTTCCAAACCAATTTCTAATAATGTTCCCACAATTGCTCTAACCATATTTCTTAAAAAACGATCTGCCGAAATATGAAAAATCAACAGATTTCCATCAAGTTTCCATACAGCTTCAGTTATAGAGCAATTATAATTATTCACATCGGTTTTAGACTTAGAAAAGCATTTAAAATCTTTATAGTTCAATAGTAAACTAGCTGCTTCATTCATTTTAGTAACAGAAGGAGAAAAATTTTGTTGCCAAGTTACCTCTCTTAAAAAAGGATTTTTTCCCAACCAAATTCGATATTCGTAACTTCTACTAATGGCGTTAAACCTAGCATGAGCTTCATTTTTAACTTTAAAAATATTTATAACAACAATATCAGAAGGTAAAATGGAGTTGAGTTTGTAAATTAATAATTTTTCATCAATTTCATTTTCAAAATCAAAATGAGCAAAAAGTTGCTCAGCATGAACTCCGGTGTCTGTTCTTCCAGCTCCCATAACATTGATAGCAGATTTTAAAAGAATAGATAAGGTGTTATTTAACTTTTCTTGGACAGTAACAGCATTTAACTGTTGTTGCCAACCATGATAATTACCACCGTTGTATTGGAGTTCAATAAAATATCTCAAACGAATTCTGTACTTTTGTTCAGTTACAAAGATAGCAATAAATGGCACTTCAATATTTGTTTTAAAAATGAAAAAAATCTTATTATTATCGGATACACACGGATTTATTGATGAACAAATTTTAAAATACGTAAAACAAGCAGATGAAGTTTGGCATGCTGGAGATCTTGGAAACATTGCAGTTGCAGATGAAATTACCAAATACAAACCTTTAAAAGCTGTTTTCGGAAATATAGATGATGCTGTAATCCGAACCGAATTTCCGTTAGACAATCGTTTTAAGTGTGAAGATTTAGATGTTTGGATTACACATATTGGAGGTTATCCAAATAATTATAATACTAGAATTAGACAGGAAATTAAAGAAAATCCACCCATGTTATTTATTAGTGGACATTCACATATTTTAAAAGTGATTTTTGACAAAAAACTAAATTTGTTACATATGAATCCTGGTGCTGCAGGAAAAAGCGGATTTCATACTGTTAGAACAATGCTACGATTTTCTATAATTGGAAAAGATATTAAAGATTTGGAAATAATAGAGTTAGAAAAAAGATAATTCTTATTATGATTTTGTAAGTTTATAAAAAATTGCAAACTACCAATCTTATGAATTTATCTTTTGTTAAAAAAAAATATTTATTAAGCCTTTTACTTTTAATTTCTGTTTATTTAAATGCACAGACTGAATTAAAATTTAATACTGTTACCGCCCTTATTTTAGTGCCAAATATAGGAATTGAAGTAGGATTGTCAAATCATATTAGTTTTCAGCTAGATGCTACGGCATCATTTTGGGATTCTTTCGATGGTGCTCCATTACAAATAACTCAAATTTTTCCAGAATTCAGATATTACCCAAAAACAACAATGAAAGGATTTTATATTGGCGCTCATGCAGGCTATGGAAGGTTTACACTATCAAAAAGCAGGTTCCCTCAATTTATTCAACAAGCTCACTACACAAAAGAGAATCAAATGTCTGGTAGAAATACTGATTACGGCATAACGTTGGGGTATAAATAACATCTCTACGAGCGATTGGGTTACGAAATATTTATTGGGGGAGGCA
>JAUYUF010000133.1 GCA_030694835.1 Flavobacteriaceae bacterium
TAAGTGGTATCCTATACCTTTATCAATATTAACTTCAACAGTAATGGTGGTGGCTTCAACGCCAAATACAGCGCTTCCATAAACTTTTTTAAGCATCCTTTTTCTTTTTCAAATACTATTTAAATATAAGGTAATTACTTAAATAACAAGCGCTCTAGTTTTATTTTTTTGGAAGAATTACTAATCGTTTTGAAGTTTGGATAATTTCTTCTTTGTTAAGTTTCATTTTTCTAAATTGACCCTTTACATACATTTTAGATTGATCAGCATAATGCTTGCTGAATAAATTCCCAGATTGTCCAGTTGGTGAAATATTAAGTGAATTTTCGATATCAGAAAAATCTATAACTCTTCGTGATGATGGACCTGCATTTACTTTGTATAATCCATCTTCAGTCAACGGGAATTGTAAATTGTTGATGACTTCACTCGTGCCATTAGTTTCAAAAGGACCAACATTAAAAAAAGGTCGTAATAATGCAACTTTCCCCATTGAATGTGGATGTTCTAAAGTGTGAACTTTTTTCCATTTCCATTTATTTATATTACTTCCTAGCTGATTTTCTAAAGATTGAATGGCATCTATAAAAGATTTATTTAAGATATCTATTTTACTTTCCTTAATTTCTGTTTCAATATTATCCCACCAAGGTGATTCATTTTTTGTGAGATGATGTCCAATTTCAACCTTCATAAAATGGGTATTGAGTAATTTTTCAAAAGTTTCTTTTCCCATCTCATCTTCAAAAGTATATTTGAGATAATTATAAATCATTTTAGTGTAAATAGTTGGAGCAATACCATTTAGTTGAAAATCTCCTTTCCATTCTCTCAATAAATCGACTGCTTTTTGCTGATTTTCACTCAAACCATTAGTTGGAATAGCTTTTAAAAACTCCTGAACAAATCGAGGTGCAGTTGATGAGGTGACATCTATAATCATATTTGAAACTGATTTTTGATTCCAATCATTTTTACTTTCTAACAAATCTACAATTCTCTTAGCTCTATCTTCTGGTAAATAATAACCAGGATATAGTATTTTATCTATACTATCAGGTTGATTATTAGATGAGTATACATAATTCCATTTTGGATTAACCGCTTGAGGGTTTTCTGAAAAATCTAAATAACGTTCAATTTCTTGTTCCCCATCAGCTCCATTTAAAAAGTAATTACGATTAGTTTCATTTGGATAAGTAAATAGTTTGCCTGTAGCCCACCAAGCAATATTTCCCTGACTATCACCGTACATTACATTGAGTCCTGGACCATGAATTTTTGAAACTCCATTTTTAAAATCAGAAATTGATTTAGCTCTCGACATCTCAAAAGACACATCCAACATAAGATTTGGAAATTGAGTATAAATCCAAAACATAGAAATAGGTTTTGTGCTTGAAATGTCTTTAGCAATTCCAGACACTATGGGTCCATGATGAGTAGATTTCACAGTTATTTTTTCTGAAGGTTTTCCTTTGATTGCAATTGTTTTTTGGATGGATTCATATTTTTTCCAACTGTCTTTAAATCGATATAAAGTGGAATCAGTTGG
>JAUYUF010000154.1 GCA_030694835.1 Flavobacteriaceae bacterium
ATCCTATAATTTTTTAAAATTCTTAAAAAAGCTATTCAAATGAATAGCTTTTTTTTTAATCATTTTGCACGCTAAATTGAAAATGAAGATAACAGTTTTATTTTTAATATTTATATGAGTTAATCAATAGTACTTATTTTATTTTCAATTTAAAAATTAATAAAAATCATAACATACTGTATTTACGCACATTAATTGAACTATAATTAGAATTTATACAAAATAAATAGAATATCTCAACCAAAAACCTTATAATGGGCTATGAAATTTAATAATTAAATTAAAGGAAACTATTTTTATGAATCCAACAACTATTTTTAACACAACTAACAAACCTAACTTAAAAGAAAAGGAAAGTCTGATTGATTTTTTATTTAATAATTTAGAAGCTTACGGCGATCCTAAGTCAGATATAGAAAAAGCTATTAATTACGCATTAAAGGAAACAACTTCCTTTGGTGGTTTTATTTTAGCTTCCTACATTGAAGATGAAATATCCGGAGTAGTAGTAGTTTGTCAGACTGGAATGAAAGATTTTATTCCAGAAAATATCTTAGTTTATATTGCAACTCACAAAAAACATAGGGGAAAAGGGATTGGTAAAATATTAATGCAAAAATCAATTGATTTGGCTGAAGGTAGTATTGCATTACATGTTGAACCGGAAAACCCTGCAAGATTTTTATATGAAAAATATGGTTTTAGTAGTAAATATATCGAAATGAGACTCAAAAAATAGTAGTTTCATCAAAATCATTATAATTACATTTATAATAAGACTTAGTTGTTTAAGTTTTAATCTTTACTAAAATTACATTACCTTTTGGCATTAATACAAAATTCTTTGGTGCACAATTATCAATAATTGTTTACTTTTTTATTCACTCACCATCAAGTTAAAAAAGTTCATCAAAAATTTTCTGTATTTATTTATAAAAGGAATAGTACCAAACATAAGAATATGAATAATAATTTAGTGTCTTTCAGGCATGAATTACACAAACATCCAGAAGTTTCCAATGCTGAGTATCATACTTCTGAAAGGATTTTCAACTTTATCAAAAAATATAATCCAAATGATATTATTAAACTTGGAGAAACTGGGTTAGCTTTTGTTTTTGATGGAAAAGTAGAAGGGAAAACTATAGTATTCAGATCAGAACTAGATGCTTTATCGATTAAAGAACAAACAGATTTAGAATACACCTCTGTAAATAATCATATTGCTCATTCCTGTGGACACGATGGTCATATGGCAATTATAGCAGGATTAGCTCAGAAAATATCTGAAAATAGACCTACTTCTGGAAAAGTAGTTTTATTGTATCAACCTGCTGAAGAACTGGAACAAGGTGCTCGTGATATTGTTAAAAATCAATACTTTATTAATCTTAAACCAGATTTTATGTTTGCACTTCATAATGTTCCTGGATTTGAGAAACATAGAATCATACTTAAAAAAGGCAGTTTTGCTTCTGCCTCAAAAGGAATGACTATTAAATTTATGGGCAAAACTTCCCATGCAGCCGAACCTCATAATGGAATTAGTCCAGCAGATGCTATTTCTAAAATCATTGAAAAACTGCATGAATTGAGAGAAAATAAAATATTTTTTAAAGATTTTATTTTACTTACCATTATTCACATTCAATTAGGAGAAATTTCATTTGGAACATCACCAGGATATGCTGAAATGAGGATTACACTACGCGCTTTTGAAAATGTGGATATGAATATACTTACAACTCATTGTGAGCAAATAATAAAGAGTATTTCTAAAGCAGAAAAATTAAGTTGTAATATATCGTATAGCGAAGTATTTCCCGCAACTGTAAATAATGATACCTGTTTTAAAATGGTTGAACAATCAGCCAAAAAAGAGTATTTAGATATTGAATATATTGATAAACCATTTAAATGGTCAGAAGATTTTGGATATTTTACAGAGAAATATAATGCTTGTTATTTTGGTTTAGGTGCAGGATTAAATCAACCACCGCTTCATAATCCAGATTATGATTTTCCTGATGAAATCATTGAAACTGGAATAAAACTATTTTTTGAAATATACAAAAGAACACTAAGTTATGTTTGATCATTCAATTATTACCCTTAATGAAGAGTCAGTTAAAAATAATATCAAATTTTTAAGAAAAAAACTGGGTAATACAATAAAAATATCAGCTGTAGTTAAAGCAAACGCATATGGACACGGTATTGAACAAATTATACCTATTTTTGAAAAAAACGGCATTGATCATTATGCTGTTTTTTACTATAGTGAGGCGATTAGAGTATACAACTGTATAACAAAACCTTCAACTATTATGGTCATGGGATATTTGTGTGATGAAAGTATTAGAGATGCAATTCTTAAGGAAATAGAGTTTTTTGTTTTTAATATTGAAAGGCTCAATTTAGCAATCAAATATGCTAAAGAACTTAATTTAAAAGCTAAAATTCATCTAGAAGCTGAGACAGGAATGAATCGTTCTGGATTAAATATAGAAGAGTTAAACATGGCTATTAATATTATTAAAGAAAATAAAGCATTTATTGAGATATCAGGATTCTGCACACATCTTGCTGGTGCTGAGAGTGTTTCAAATCATCTCAGAATACAAAATCAATTGAAGAAATATAAAAAAATGTTAACTATTCTTGAAGTAAATAATTTAAATCCAACATATAAACATGTTGCTAATTCTGCTGCTGCTATTGTTTATCCCAAAACAAAAATGGATTTAGTTCGAGTTGGCATCATGCTCTATGGCTTTTGGTCTAGTTCTGAAGTTTTTATTCATTATCTTAATGCTCATCAAGACAAACTAGATCCTTTGAAAAGAGTACTTAGATGGAATAGTCAAATTATGGCGATAAAAGAAGTTAAAAGTGGTGAATTTGTTGGATATGGAATATCCTATCAAGCTCAAAAGAATATTACAACCGCATTGGTTCCAATAGGATATTCCCTTGGGTATAATCGTTCTTTGAGCAATAAGGGATATGTCCTTATACAAGGATGTAGATGCAGCGTAATTGGTGTTGTAAATATGAATATGATCATTATAGACGTTTCTAATGTAAATGATCCAAAAGTAGGGGATGAGGTTGTTTTAATTGGAAAACAAGCAGACTTAGAAATAAAAGTAAGTGCTTTTAGCGAGTTAAGTGATGAACTTAATTATGAAATATTAGCACATTTACCAGAATCAATTATTCGAACAGTTAAAAATCAATAACAATGGCTTTTGTAACATTAGATATTAAAAAATTAAAATCAAATTTTGAGTACCTCAATGATCTTTTTAAAAAGAACGACATTGCATGGTCGGTAGTTTCTAAAATATTAAGTGGAAACAAATTATATTTAACAGAGTTGCTAAAATTTAATATCAATCAAATTTGTGATTCTCGAGTAACTAATTTGAAGATGATTAAATCTTTAAACCCTTTGATTGAAACAATATATATTAAACCCCCAGCAAAACGTTCAATCTCCAATGTTGTAAAATATGCTGATATTAGTATGAATACTGAATTTGAAACAATCAAATTGTTATCTGTAGAAGCAAAAAAACAAGATAAAATTCATAAAATAATTATCATGATAGAGTTGGGTGAGCTGCGAGAAGGTGTTATGGGTGATGATTTTGTAGCATTTTATGAAAGTGTTTTCAAACTAAAAAACATACAAGTTGTTGGGATTGGCACTAATTTGTCATGTTTATATGGAGTTTTACCCAATCAAGATAAATTAATTCAACTAAGTTTATATGAACAGTTAATTGAAGCAAAATTTAACAGACAAATACAATATGTATCTGGAGGATCATCAGTTACAATACCTTTAATTTTTCAACATTTATTACCTAAAGGAATTAATCATTTTAGAGTTGGTGAAACTTTATTTTTAGGGACTGATGCCTACAATAATAGACCCTATAAGAAAATGAATTCTGATATATTTAAATTATATTCTGAAATCATAGAATTAATTGTAAAACCAGTTGTACCAGACGGAGAACTCGGAACCAATGTGGAAGGCGTTGGCTTTGAATTTGATCCAAAAAATATTGGTGAAACTACCAATAGGGCAATTATAGATATGGGACTACTAGATGTAGATGTAAATCATCTTGAGTTAGTTGACAAAACTATCAAAATTGCTGGAGCAAGTTCAGATATGATTGTAATTGATTTAGATGAAAATATTAAAAATTATAAAGTTGGCGACTTGATAGAATTTAAATTAGATTATATGGGAACACTTCGAATTCTCAATTCAAAATACATTGAGAAAAGAATAAAATAATTTAATTAAAATAATATACAAATGATTAGATAAGTTTCAAATTAGTATAATCATTTAAATCATGAAAAAATCATATTGTGTACTATAATTTATATTATGTTAAATAGCATTTTTAATCTATCATATATAATAGAATGTTACTCTTCTACTCGTATAGCTGAATTAATTTTAATTGATTAAAATCATTTATATTGATGACACTCCTCATTGTTATTATCGAATTAATTTATTAATCTTAGTATCTAATTAAATACATAATATTATGTCACGTGATTTTAACAAATTCGCTACTGAAGGAAATAAATTTCTGAAGGATTATACAGCTGAACTAAATCTTGGTGCAGATACTGATAAAGCTTATAGAATTTTAACAGCTATCCTTCACGCCTTTCGTGAAATGATTTCTTTTCAAGAATCTATCCAATTGATATCACAATTTCCGATGTTTCTAAAGGCAATTTATGTAAACCGTTGGGATACAAAACTAAATAAAACTAAACCAAAAAATACTGAGCAATTTATAACATTAGTCAGAGAGAAATGTGGAAATACAGCTGAAATTGACTTTCCTGATGATGATATTTCAGAAATGTATTTTAGTGTTACTTTTATTGCTCTACGTAAATATATTTCGTTTGGAGAACTTGAAGATCTTAAAAGTAACCTTCCTAAAGACTTAAAATGGATGGTTGGCGGAACACTTATGTTTTAAATTTTTACTTTAACTCACATATTCTATTTTTCTTATTATTAATGTTTTAAAATATTAAAAATGATTAATACAGGCATTTGGATTGACCGACACAAGGCTCATGTTATTACTATTGAAGATGAGCATGAAATTGAACAAATTATTGAATCTGATGTTGAGGATTTTAATGTAAAAGGCGGATCTAGATCTAAAACACCATGGGGACCCCAAGATAAAGTTTCGGAAAGAACCTATTTGGAAAGAAGAAAATTGCAACTAAAAAATTATTTTCATAAAATTATAGAAAATATTAATAATTCAGATGCAATTGCAATTTATGGTCCTGCGGACACCAAAATTCATTTTAAAGAAGAAATTAAAAAGAATAATAAATCAATTTTTGAGAAGATAAGAATTGTAAAAACTGAAGACAGCATGACTAAAAATCAGTTTAAAG
>JAUYUF010000158.1 GCA_030694835.1 Flavobacteriaceae bacterium
TCTCAAAATATATTTTTCAATACCTTGATATGTTTTGGGCAATTTTTCTTCAGGTTTTATGTTCATAGCAACTTGTAGAAATCCTTTATCTAAAAAAGGAACTCTTGCTTCTAAACCAAATGCCATGGTTGATTTATCAGCTCTTAAGCAATCGGAAGTAGAAAGTAATTGAACTCTTCTAATCGTTTCTTTTTGAAATTCTGTAGTGCTTGGAGCATTTCTAAAATATAAATAACCACCAAAAATTTCATCGGCACCTTCGCCAGAAAGCACCACTTTTACACCTAAATCAGTAATGTATTTACTCATAAAATACATAGGAGTACTTGCCCTAACAGAAGTAACGTCGTAAGTTTCTAAATGCCAAATTAGTTTTTTGATTGCTGCCAAACCTTCTTCAATGGAGAAATGAATTTCATGATGTTCAGTGTCTAAGAATTTTGCAACTTTTCTGGCAGCTATTAAATCTGGTGCATCGGCATTCAATCCAATTGAAAAAGAATGAAGTTTTTGTCCAGTTTCTGTTAACAATCTTTTAGCGATTGATGAGGTCAAGGAAGAATCCAATCCGCCAGATAGTAAAACGCCTAACGGAACATCAGTCATCAATCTTTTTTTAGTTGAAGCAATTAAAGATTCTCTAATTTTTTCTAAATCTAACTCATCAATTGCTTTAGTTTCATCAAACCATTCTGGCTGATAATATTGTACAAATCCTGTTTTAGGTGTGTAATAATGACCAGGAGGAAACGCAATTACTTCTTCACAAGGTTCTAAAATAGCTTTCATTTCTGATGAAAAGTAAAGTCTACCTTCACTGTCTTTTCCGTAATACAAAGGCTTAACTCCAATCGGGTCTCTTGCCACGATAAAATCATCACCATCTATCACAACAAATGCAAAATCACCGTCTAATTTATCCAGAAAATCATAGCCAAATTCTTCGTATAAATGAACAATAACTTCTGAATCTGATTTTGTTCTAAACTGATGATGACTTAAAGTAGTTTCTCTTAATTTTTGATGATTGTAAATTTCTCCATTATGAATCATATAGGCTTTGGAAGTTCCTTGAATTGGCTGAATTCCAGTATGAATATCTATTATTGATAATCTTTCGTGACTTAATACATGCCCTTTTTCTGTTTGAACAATACTACTTTCATCTGGACCCCGATGTGACATCTTTTTAGAATATTGTTGAGCCTTTTCGATGCTAATGTCTTTTCCTATAATGGCTAAAATTCCACACATAATTTTATTATTTTGATTTGTAATTGAAATTCAAAAGAACAAATTAACTTACAAAAAGATTGTTTAAAATATGTATTAGTTATAAAATGTAATTTAAAGTATAAATAATGATATAAAATGTAAGTAATACAGTACATAATTAATGTTTTAAGTTTTAAACTGAAAGAATTTTAATTTATAGGTAGTTCTTAAAAAAGTATATTGTAATATCTTTGAAGCAGCATTATAGAAAAATAATCACTTGAAAATAGTTTTAATAGACAATTACGATTCATTTACATTTAACCTTGTTCATTTAATTGAAAAAGTAACTGACATTATTCCGGTTGTTTTTCGTAATGATGAAGTGAATATTGAAGAACTTGAATTGTTTGATTTTATAATACTTTCTCCGGGATCAGGAATCCCATCTGAAGCAGGTAAATTAATTGAAATTATAAAAACGTATGCTTCTAAAAAACCAATTTTCGGTGTCTGTTTAGGTTTGCAAGCAATTGTTGAAGTTTTTGGTGGTTCAATTGAAAATATGGAAACTGTGTATCACGGAGTTTCAACAGAAATTAATGTAATCGATAAAAATTCTAAAATTTTTAAAA
>JAUYUF010000160.1 GCA_030694835.1 Flavobacteriaceae bacterium
AGGAAAATTACAAATGGCAAAGGAGGCTCAATATCATTAGATACATGATTCATGCTAATTCTGTCTGAGTACTGTGGAAATATAGAGGAGAAAAGTAAGTAAATAATAAATCCAGCTGGAGGTACGAAATGCAGCAAATCACTCTTACTAAGATTATATTTTTTAGTTGTTAGAGCAGTAATATACATGTACAAAAATGGTCCATGAAGCATGAACATTGAAATGAGGATATTTGACAAAAGTTGTTTCTTGATAATCAGGTCACTGGTCAAAAACACTTGTGTTGCCATAAAAAGACCTAAATAAATTAACCAATATGTTAAAATGTTGTCGTGTAATCTTTTGTGTTTTTTTTGTATTAATAAAACGGCAAAAAATAAAGCATTAAAGGCAGCAATTAAAAATATATATTTCATATTAATAAATGTTCAAATTTTGAACTAAACTCAAATTAATTAAGCTTAAGTCAAATTTACAACTTCATATCGGATAATTAAAAAAGGGTAGTTTCAATTTGAAACTACCCTTGATACTTTTACTGAATTTAATGGATTAATCCAACGTATGAATCACCAAACCACTTCTCAATTTAGGTTCAAACCAAGTTGTTTTTGGTGGCATAATATTGTCAGTATCAGCAATATCCAACAATTGTTTCATAGAAACCGGAAACAAAGCAAAAGCCACTTTCATTTCGCCGCTATCCACTCTTTTTTGCAATTCGCCTAAACCACGAATTCCGCCCACAAAATCAATGCGTTTGTCTGTACGTAAATCCTTAATATCGAAAATAGGCTCTAAAACCGATTTCGATAAAATAGTTACATCCAACACCCCAATTGGATCATTATCATTGTATGTTCCAGATTTTGCAGTTAACGAATACCATTTCCCCTCTAAATACATACTAAAATTATGCAAACAACAAGGTTTATACAATTCTGTACCATGTTCAACCACCATGAAATTTTTCAACAATTTTTCAATTACTTCTGAAGCCGTTAATTCGTTTAAATCTTTAACCACTCTGTTATAATCAATAATTTTTAATTGATTATCTGGAAAATGTACTGCTAAGAAATAATTGTATTGTTCTTTACCTGTATGATTCGGATTGTTCTTCTTCTTTTCATTTCCAACCAAAGCTGCTGCTGCAGTACGATGATGACCATCAGCTACATAAGTAGCAGGAACTTTTTCAAATAATTCTAATAATTGAGCAACTGTTTCTTCGTTGTCAATCACCCAAAAATGATGACCAAATCCTTCATCTGCTACAAAATCATAAATAGGAGTATTGTTTTTCACCACATCTTCAACAATAGCATCAATTTCTGGAACTGCACGATACGAAAAGAAAACAGGTTCAATATTAGCATTGTTAACACGAACGTGCTTCATGCGATCTTCTTCTTTATCGGGACGCGTTAATTCATGTTTTTTGATGATACCATTCATATAATCTTCCACTCCGGCAGCACCTACCAATCCGTATTGCGTTTTACCGTTCATGGTTTGTGCATAGATGTACAAACATTCCTTTTTATCTTGAACTAACCAACCTTTTTTAACAAAAGCGTCAAAATTTTCTTTAGCTTTTTGATAAACTGCTTCGATATGTTCATCTGTGCCAGCAGGAAAATCAATTTCTGGTTTGGTAATATGAAGTAGTGAATAAGGATTTCCTTCGGCTTCTACGATTGCTTCAGCAGAATTCAATACATCATAAGGTCTTGCAGCAATTTGCTTTACTAAATTTGTAGGAGGTCTAAATCCTTTAAATGCTTTTAATATTGCCATGTTATTTTTTTAAATTTTAGTTTTTATTGAAATGTTTGATGATTTGTTGTGCTAATTCTTCGCCAATTCTGCTTTGTGCTTCTTTAGTTGCTGCACCAATATGTGGTGTTAATGATAAATTTGGGTTCATCAATAATTGAATTGGTGGTTTTGGTTCATTTTCAAAAACATCCATTGCTGCACTTAATACTTTTCCGCTTTCAATGGCACTTACTAAAGCAACTTCATCAATTACACCACCACGCGCCGCATTAACCAACACAACACCATCTTTCATCATTTCAAATTCTTTGGTAGAAATAACGTATTCGTTTTGTTTAGGTACATGAAGTGAAATAAAATCAGCTTGTTGCAATACTTCTTCTTTTGAAACTGTTTTAATATTGAAAGTCACTTTTTGACCATCAAAAAATTTAAAATCAATTTCCGCATTATCGATAAAAGGATCGTAAGCAATTACTTTCATACGATTTCCAAGTGCAATTTTGGCAGCCGCTTGACCGATTCTTCCAAAACCTAAAATACCTATTGTTTTACCTTTTAATTCTTTTCCACTTGCATATGCTTTCTTTAAGGCATTAAAATTGGTATCACCTTCTAAAGGCATATTTCTATTAGAATCATGTAAAAAACGAGCCATTCCATATAAATGAGCAAATACTAATTCTGCTACAGAATGCGATGAAGCATCAGGTGTGTTGATTACGATGATTCCTTTGCTTTTGGCATAATCAACATCAATATTATCCATTCCAACTCCACCTCGTCCGATTAATTTTATGGATGGACATGCATCAATAAGTTCTTTACGAGCGGTTGTAGCACTGCGTACTAACAACATATCGACTTGATGTTCATTGATATAATTGATTAAATTTTCTTGAGGAATTTTAGATAAATCTACTTTAAAACCGGCAGCCTCTAAAGCGATTACACCGCTGGTAGCCATACCGTCATTTGCTAATATCTTCATAATTATTATTTTATAATTGTTTCATTACATCTACCAATACCTGTACACTTTCTAAAGGTAAGGCGTTGTAAATACTTGCTCTATAACCACCAACGGAACGATGACCTTTTAATCCTTCAATTCCTGCAGCTTTCCAAAGCGCATCAAATTTATCTTTCATAGAATCATCGGCTAAATTAAAAGTCACATTCATAAACGAACGATCTTCTTTTACAGCATAACCAATAAAGTTTGGATTGCTATCAATTTCATCATAAATTAATTTAGCTTTTGCATTATTTACTTTTTCGATTTCCTTAACTCCGCCTAAATTTTTCAACCATTCTAGTGTTAACATTGAAGTATAAACTGCAAAAACTGAAGGTGTATTATACATACTTTCTTTTGCAATCTGAATTTGATAATCTAACATAGATGGAATTGTACGTCCTGTTTTACCCAATAATTCATCTTTTACTACCACTAAAGTTGTACCAGCTGGACCCATATTTTTTTGAGCTCCTGCATAAATTAAATCAAATTGACTAAAGTCAATATCTCTTGAAAAAATGTCAGAACTCATATCACAAATCATAGGAATATTACATGTTGGAAATTCTTTAATCTGTGTGCCGAAAATGGTATTGTTTGAAGTGCAATGGAAATAATCGGCATCAGCTGGAATACTGTAATTCTTAGGAATATAATTATAACCTTTGTCTTTTGATGAAGCTAAAACTTCTGTATTTCCTACATATTTCGATTCTTTAATAGCGGCTGAACTCCATGTTCCTGTATCTAAATAAGTAGCTTTTCCATCTATTTTTAAAAAGTTATAAGGAATCATTAAAAATTGTAAACTTGCTCCTCCTTGAAGAAAAATAGCTGAATATCCCTTATTTTCTAATCCCATTAATTCTAATGCAAGATTTCTAGCTTTGTCCATTACTGCCACAAAAGGAGCACTACGATGAGAAATTTCTATTAAAGATAATCCAGATTCGTTAAAATTTAAAACAGCCTCAGCAGCCTTTTTAATAACTTCTTGAGGTAATATACTTGGTCCTGCGCTAAAATTATGTTTTTTCATTTGTAGGTAATTAGTTATTTATAAAAATGTCAAATAAAATAAGCTGATTAAAAATCTTTCTATAGACTTGTAATTTAAAATTATAGCTATTTCATTTATTAATAATTTAGAGTACAAAATTGCCTATTATTTTTAAATTAATGAAATAAAAAGAAGAAAATATTAGGTTAATTTCAATAAAAAATCAATTGTATCAACATCATCAGCATAATCCCATAAATTTGGTTTTTGGGATGTTCCAAAAGGAATTGAATTGGGAATGGCTGAATTTCCTATAATACACTGAATTTGATCCTGTTCTATATCCAACTTATCATTTAATAATTCAATTGCATCATAATATTCGTAAAATAAAGAAGCAATAGGAGAGGAGTATGATTTATCTTCTTTTAAGATTAAAAATCCGTTATCATAAATTTTAAATAAACTCATTAAATATACTGCTTTATTATAATCATAATTGTTGCTGTATTTCTTATAATCTAACAAAGAATTATATGGATATAAAGCTTTAAAAAGAATATCTAAATCATAATTTCTAGGAATAAATATTTTAGAAACATTTCTGCAGCCTAATCCAAAATAACGAAAGATATCTTCTCCTAAACGATTTAATTCTTCATCCGTTTCATTTCCGGTTAAAATGGCTACTGAATTTCTATTTTTTCTGATGATGTGTGGGTATTTTCCAAAATAATATTCAAAATAACGTGAAGTATTGTTGCTTCCTGTTGCGATAACTGCTTCAAAACTCTCTAATTTTTGTTCGGTAAAAGTTATATAATTTTCAAATTCAGGTTCAATTTTCTGAAGATATTGAGCCAATATTGGTAGTAATTTTTGATCATTAGAAGATAATTTAACCGATGCTTTGTGACCAGAAATCAATACTGAAATTAAATCGTGGAATCCGACCAACGGAATGTTGCCAGCCATAATTAAGCCGATTGTTTTAGTTTGATTTTCTTTAAAAGTATAGCTACTTGTCCAATGTACAAGATTACTTCTAGTTAAACTATCACTCCAGCTTTTGAAGGCAAAAATCATATTATCCAAAGTAAACCATGAATTTCGATGTACAGACATCGTAATTTCTTCTTGAACTAAATCAAAGAAAATATCATTATATAAAACTTCTTTTTGTTTATCAAAAGAAACAGTAGAAAACTGTCGCATAAAATTACCTAATTGTTCAAAAGCACTAATTCGTTGAGAAACTGTCATAAAAGTTTGAATTTACCACTGCAAAAATACATTTAAAAAAAGATAATTAAAATGATTGATGGTAAGTAAAAGCTTAGATAAAATATTTAATCTTTAAGAGGTAATTTCTTATTTAAATTTAATTCAAGAATATTACATGAAAAGCCGCCATTTTTAATTAATTCATTTATCTCATCAACAGTCCATTTAGCACTTAAAAAAATACCATTAGATGAATTGTAAATTAAATAAAGGTTTTATTGATAAAGTTTAATTAAGGTAGTTATTAACATCAATAAACCGGTACAAACATTTAAAAGGATTATAAATTTTCTGAATTGTTGTTGATTTATTTTTGTGGCAATTTTAACTCCCCAACCCGATCCAATAAAAAGCAACGGCAAAGAAAAAGCTGTAAACTTGATAGTATCTGTAGTTAGCAATCCTTTATAATAGAAAGCTAAAGTTGTAAATAGACTTGAAAAAACCATAAACCAAATAAAAATACCACGAAACATTTCTTTTGAATATCCTTTTCTATCTAAAGCTATAGCAAGAGGAGGACCTCCAATTGAAATACTACTTGTTAAAACTCCACTTAAAAAACCTGCAAAAACAATAGGCTTATGGAAATTTCGCTTTGCTAACTTAACGCCACTTAACATTCTTATTGAAAACATAATAATAGCAAGGCTTGTTACAATTTTAAGAGTTGATGGATTTAAATAAGTTAATAAATAAACTCCTAACGGAATTCCTGCTAGACTTGCAATAATCATAGGAACAATATAATATCCTTTTATTTTTTCTTTAAGATTAAATAAAACAATAATACTTGTTATTAAGTTAAATAAAACTATAGCTGGCACTAGTAAACTTAGAGGAAAAATGAGAGATAATAAAGGAATTGCTAATAGCGCAAATCCAAATCCTGTTATGCCTTTAATAACAGAAGAAAGTAGAATTACTACTGCTGCAAAAATTATAAAATATAATTGAAAATGAAACATTTAAAAGGGTATTATGATTAGGCAAAAGTAAGGTTGTTTTTGTATAAAAAATACTAAAATTTAAAGTTATTTATAACAAATATTAGTAATTATTTAAATGTTTATTATTGTGGTGTTTTAGAAGAATGAGCTACTAATTTATTAATTTCTTGAATTTCATTATCTGTTAAATATCTCCATTTCCCAACTGAAGTATTTAGTGAAATATTCATAATTCGTGTACGTTTAAGCTTTACAACATCATATCCTAAATATTCACACATACGACGTATTTGTCTATTCATTCCTTCAGTTAAAATAATTTTAAAGTCAAATTTACTCATTTGTTCAACTGAGCATTTTCGTGTAATTGTGTCTAATATTGGAACACCGTTACTCATTTGTTGAATAAATTTTGGAGTGATTGGTTGCGCTACTCTTACTACATATTCTTTTTCATGATTGTTGCCCGCTCGTAAAATTTTATTAACCATATCGCCATCATTGGTTAAAAAGATGAGACCTTCACTTGGTTTATCTAATCTGCCAATAGGGAAAATACGTTTTGGATGATTGATAAAATCAATTATATTATTTTTTTCAGCTTTAATATCAGTGGTACAAACAATTCCGACAGGTTTATTAAAAGCCAGATAAATAAATTGATCTTTGGTTGATGAAATTAATTCACCATCAACTCTTACTTCATCACCATCAACAATTTTAGTACCCATTTCTGGAACTTTACCATTAATCGTAACTCTTCCTTCTTCAATAAATTTATCAGCAGCTCTGCGGGAGCAGTAGCCAACTTCACTTAAATATTTATTAATTCGAGTTGAATGTTCTTCTTTCATTGTTGATTAAATCTATCGAAAACAAAATTAAGCAGAAAATATTAATAGGAGTGAAGTATTGTTCTTTTAAAAAAATAAAGCCCTAAAAAGGGCTTTATCAAAATAATTTATAATTGTTCTATTTCTAATTTTAAATATTTTAAAGTATTTAATGAAATACTAAGCTCATCAATAATATTAGATTTTGTTGTTTCAAATTTATTTTTTAAAT
>JAUYUF010000161.1 GCA_030694835.1 Flavobacteriaceae bacterium
CCATTATATTCTGGCGGATTGTGAGAGGCGGTTAAAACGATACCAGCATCACATCCTAAATATCGAACAGCAAAAGATAATTCTGGAGTAGGTCGCATTTCATCAAATAAAAATACTTTGATGTTGTTAGCAGTAAAAACATCAGCAACTAATTTTGCAAACGTATCACTATTATGACGGCAATCATAAGCAATAGCTACTTTTAGATCCTTATTTGGAAAAGTTTTAAGTAAATAATTAGATAAGCCTTGAGTAGCTTGTCCTAAGGTATATTTATTAATTCTATTGATTCCAGCTCCCATGATTCCTCTCATTCCACCAGTTCCAAACTCCATATTTTTATAGAATCTATCTGTAAGTTGTTCTGGATGATTATCAATTAAATTTTGTATTTCTTGACGGGTATTTGTATCAAAAGTGTCAGAAAGCCATAATTGGGCTTTGGCTAATATTTCTTTATTCATGTTGATTTAAAATATAAACAGCAAAGATATTAAATTGCAATGAAAGATTAGTTTCTTGTATCTTTCCATATTAAGATTGGATTGGTTGCTTCTTTGAAAAAATTGGGACAGCTTCCATCTCCAGATCCTGATATTCCTCCATCAGGAAAGCAAATAATGTTACAATTTTGATCATAAACCGTGTTGAACTGATCACAACAATCTGAAGTTATGTAAAAAACGGTTTTACCTTTATATTGATAACTGTAAACACTTCTTGGTGGATTTGTTAAAGGATCTCTTTTAAACTGCTCTATTTTTTCTCTTATACAAGAGGTAGCGCCGTCTTCATCAATAATTTCATCGCATGAAAAATTGAATATAATTAATAAAAATAGAACTAAAGGATAGAATTTCATGCTGAATAATTTAAATATTAACCTCACTTTTTATTTTGTAGCGAGCTTCATCGCGTTTTGTTCTCAAAATAATTTCGCCTAAAAAGCCGGCTAAAAAGAATTGAGTACCTATAATCATGGTTGCTAAAGAAATGTAAAACCAAGGATTATCAGTAACTAAAATAGTTGGTTTGTGTAAATAAAATAGATAGAAAAGCTTGTGAACACCAATATAAGCAGCTGAAAATAAACCGATGATGAACATTAAACTTCCGATAGCGCCGAAAAAGTGCATCGGTCTTTTGCCAAATTTTGATAAAAACCAGATAGAAATGAGGTCTAAAAATCCGTTGATAAATCGTTCCATCCCAAATTTAGTGATACCGTATTTTCTGGCTTGATGTTGTACTACTTTTTCACCGATTTTATTAAATCCGGCATTTTTGGCTAAGACCGGAATATAACGATGCATTTCTCCGTAAACATCTACATTTTTGATGACTTCATTTTTGTATGCTTTGAGTCCGCAATTAAAATCATTGAGGTCTAAACCTGAAGTTTTTCTTGCCGCCCAATTAAATAATTTGGAAGGAATGTTTTTTCTGATGGTAGAATCATAGCGCTTTTTTTTCCAGCCAGAAATGAGGTCGTATTTTTCTTGAATAATTAAATTGTAAAGTTCTGGAATTTCATCTGGATTATCTTGTAAATCAGCATCCATAGTGATAATTACATCTCCTTGTGCAATTTTAAAACCAGCATGAAGTGCTTGTGATTTTCCGTAGTTTGTTTGAAATCGAATTCCTTTTACATTCAAATTTTCTTTTGATAAATTTTCAATAACAGTCCATGATTGATCTGTACTTCCATCATCAATAAAAATAATTTCATATAAAAAGCGATTGGATTGCATCACTTTTACAATCCAATCGTGTAATTCACGTAATGATTCTTCTTCGTTCAGTAGTGGAATAACTACGGATATATTCATTTTAATATTTTATTTTGTTAATTAGTATAAGGATTTTCTTGACTTTTTCTTAAAAATAAAGAAACAATTAGTGAAACAATTAGACCGAAAAATAAGCTTCCCATAATACCAAAAGCAGCCATAGCTCCTGAAGAAGTGAATTTTTTAGTCATGTTTGCAGCTGATTCCAATTGTTCATCTGTAAAATCAGGATATTTTTCTAAAATTTGTTGTTCTTGTAAAATTAATAATTGATTAGCAAAATCAGGCTCAATATAAGTTGTAAAAATATAGGTGTATATTACTGAAATAATTCCACCTACTAAGGCAATTCCAACCCCAATTTTTAGGCCTTGACTAATCGTTAAGAATCCTTCATTAGCTTGTTTAAATAAATAAATTCCATATCCGATAACGGCAAGCATAATAACAAAACTGATAACAGATACTGTCCAATCATTTTCTAAATGTTTGCCCATTGCATAGCGAATAATAGCATAAACGACAGATACAAATCCCAGAATTAAGCCGTTATTAAGAATAATTTGTTGAGTTTGATTTTGTTGATTTTCCATATTATTAAAAATTTAGTTAGTTAAGCAAATATACTTAAATCGTTAAAGTTGAGCGATAAAATTGCAAATTTATTAAATCAAAAAAATAGCTGTAAATTATATTGTAAAATTAGAAAATGGTTGTAAATTTGCACGAGGCAAGTCCTACACAACCAGCTCCTTTGGAATCCTCCAGGGCGGGAACGCAGCAAAGGTACTTAGTTGTAGCGGTGTGATGTAGGTAGCTTGCCTTTTTTTATTCCATCCTCAATCCTTTTCAAAGTAAATTAAAATTTAAAATTGGCTGTTTAATCGGTTAATTGATTAATCGTTTAATTGATTTTGTATTAATCTTTCAATCTTTCAATTTTTAAATCTTTGAATCTTTTATCTTTACAACTTTCAAACATTACAATTGATCATGAGTAAAGTAGTTTTAGTAACAGGTGCATCTTCTGGTATAGGAGAAAAAATAGCAGAATATCTTTCTGAAAAAGGATTTATAGTTTACGGTACTAGTAGAAATCCAAATTTATCTTTAGAAAGAACATTTGAGTTGATTCCATTGGATGTAACCAATAATAAATTGATTGAAAAAGCTATCAATTATGTAATTGAAATGGAAGGTCGAATAGATATTTTAATCAATAATGCAGGAAAAGGAATTACGGGTCCGATTGAGGAAACTCCTCTTGAAGAAATTAAAGCAAATTTTGATACTAATTTTTACGGATTAATCAATGTTACCAAAGCAGTTTTACCTCAGATGCGTTTTCAAAAAAGCGGATTAATTATCAATATTAGTTCTATTGCGGGATATATAGGACTGCCTTATCGAGGAATTTATTCGGCCTCCAAAAGTGCAGTAAGTATTATGACTGAAGCGTTGAGCTTAGAAGTAAAACAATTTGGAATCAAGGTAGTTGATGTGGCACCAGGTGATTTCATCACCAATATTGCAGCTGGAAGATTTCATTCACCTGTTTTGAAAGATTCTGCTTATAAAAATGATTACGAAAAAGTGTTGAATCAGATGAATGATGAAGTAGATGCAGGGTTAGATACTAAAGTAATTGCAAAGGTAATTCATAGCATCATTCAAAAGAAAAATCCAAAAATACACTACAAAATCGGAAAACCCATGCAACGATTTTCAATCGTTTTAAAACGCATTTTACCCGATAGGTTGTACGAAAAACTGATTTTAAATCATTATAAATTGTAACTTTGCAAAAATTATAAAACTACCATCATGAAATTTTTTATCGATACAGCTAATCTTGAACAAATTAAAGAAGCGCAAGCATTAGGTATTTTAGACGGCGTAACTACCAATCCATCATTGATGGCTAAAGAAGGAATTACCGGAAAAGAGAATATTTTAAATCATTACAAAGCTATTTGTGAAATAGTGGATGGTGATGTAAGTGCTGAAGTTATTGCAACTGATTTTGAAGGAATGATTAGAGAAGGAATGGAGTT
>JAUYUF010000171.1 GCA_030694835.1 Flavobacteriaceae bacterium
AGCCGTTAACATGGCAATTTTTTCACCATTGGCTTTCATATCTACCAGTGATTTAGTAGTAATTTTTTTGTAGTCTTTTTTAGCTGTTGACATGATTTTTATTTTAGGTAATGTAAAAGTAATGAAAATATGAGAGATTCGTTATTGATGATTGATTTCTAATATTTACAAATACTTTAAAAATAATTAAAACGTATTTTTGTAATAATTAATAGTAAATATTATGGATATAGTATCCTCAAAAATTGAACAATACATTGAAGATTGCAGTAGTGATGAACCTCAATTATTAAAAGAATTGAACCAAGAAACGTGGCAAAAGGTTTTAAATCCGTTGATGTTAAGTGGCGCCTACCAAGGAAGGCTTTTATCGATGATATCTAAAATTAAGCAGCCACAAACTATTCTAGAAATAGGAACTTATACTGGTTATGCTACTTTGTGTTTAGCAGAAGGTCTGGTTGAAAATGGAATGATTCATACTATCGATATTAATGAAGAATTAGCTCAAATTCAATCAAAGTATTTTCAAAAAACACCTTTTACAAATCAAATTAAACAGCATATTGGAGAGGCTTTACAAATTATTCCTCGATTAGACGTTAAATTTGATTTGGTGTTTATTGATGCAGATAAGGTTAATTACGCTAATTATTTTCATGCAATCATTAACAAAATGAATAAAGGCGCTATTATTCTATCAGATAATGTGTTGTGGAAAGGTAAAGTTATTGAACCGATTGCTAAAAATGATATTGATACTCCAGCGTTGGTAGCTTATAATAAATTATTAAAAGAAGATCCAAGAATAGAAACAGTTTTATTACCAATTCGAGATGGATTAACTATCAGTAGGGTGAAATAATTATTGAATTCTGTTAAGAATTCTAATTGAAATTTTATAAAATATCATCCCTGTTAAAATTCCAAAAATCATCCCCACAAATATATCCGAAGGAAAATGAACTCCAATATAAACGCGACTATAAGCAAACAATAGAGGCCAAATAAATAGCAATCCCATATATTTAAAATACTTCTTAAGTAATAAAAATAAAAGAGTAGTTACTGCAAATGAATTAGAAGAATGTCCTGAAAAAAAACTAAAACTGTTTGATTGTTTTAAAATTCTAAGATGTTCATTGATGGTTAAATCATTACAAGGTCTAAGTCGCTCAAAAGTAAATTTCACAAGATTGGTAAATTGATCGGTAAAAGTAATTATAAGGGCTACTATTAATAATAAAACAAATCCTTTTTTGGTGCCGAATGCTTTAAAAACTAAATATAAAAGTAAAATAAAAAAGGGGATCCAAGTAAGTTTATTAGTTACTGCAATCCAAAATTGATCCCACGATTCAGTCCCCAAATTATTTAAGAAAATCATGAGCTCATGATCTTTTTGAATAATAAAATTAAGAAATTCCATTAAAAATTGCGTTTAACAGGTCCAGTAATATCGTCAATTTCTTTTTTTACAGCATTTTGAATTTCATCCTTCATTTTAGCCATTTTGTCAATATTTAAATCGGTATTGGCACTGGCATTTATTTCACGCTTGATGTCATTAGTAGCATCGCGTAATTGACGCATTCCTTTTCCTAGACCACGAGCAATTTCTGGAAGTTTATCTGTTCCAAACAACATCACTACTGCAAATAGGATGAAAGCAATCTCGCCGGTACTGATAAATAGAAACATGTAAAATGATTTTTGAAGCTACAAAGATAAACTATTTTTTACTTTTTCAACAACATCCTTTTTATTTCATTAAGCTTCATCAATGCTTCAATGGGTGTAAGTGTATCAATATTAGTAGAGAGTATTTCATCTCTAATAGATTCTAAAAGAGGGTCGTCTAGCTGAAAGAAACTCAATTGCAATTCTTCCTCATTCGTTTTTTGAATTGTTTTTTTAACATCATCTGAAGCGTGTGATTTTTCCAATTTCTTCATCATTTTCTCTGCTCGATGAATAACAGGAGTTGGCATTCCGGCCAATTTAGCCACATGAATTCCGAAACTGTGATCGCTGCCTCCAGCAACTAATTTCCGTAGAAATATAATGGTGTCTTTCACCTCTTTCACTGTAATATTGAAATTTTTGATGCGCTCAAAAATGGCCGTCATTTCATTGAGTTCGTGGTAATGTGTTGCAAACAGTGTTTTGGCTTTTGAAGGATGTTCGTGTAAATATTCAGCAATAGCCCAGGCAATAGAAATACCATCATAAGTACTGGTTCCGCGACCAATTTCATCTAATAAAATTAAACTTCTCTGACTTAAATTATTCAAAATACTGGCCGTTTCATTCATTTCTACCATAAATGTAGATTCGCCCAT
>JAUYUF010000172.1 GCA_030694835.1 Flavobacteriaceae bacterium
ATCGGATCTTCAGTTCCTCCTTTTGATAAAACATTTTCTCTAAAAAGTTTAGCTTTTTCCTGATTGAAAATATCACCTGTTTCTTTGAAGGCTTTAAAAGCGTCAGCATCTAAAACAGCTGCCCAGATATATGCATAATAACCTGCAGAATATCCACCACTAAAAATATGATTAAAATAACCACTTCTATAACGAGGAATAATTTCATCAATTAAACCTATTTCATCCATTGCATTTTTTTCAAAATTAGCTGGATTTTGTAATTCATCTGTGGTTAAAGTATGCCATTTTAAATCTAATAGTGAAGCTGCCAAATATTCTGTTGTTATAAATCCTTGATTAAATCTGCTTGAAGCAATTAATTTTTCTATGAGTTCATCAGAAATTACTTCTCCTGTTTTATAATGTTTTGCATACATTTTTAAAACTTGAGGTTCGCCTGCCCAATGCTCCATAATTTGAGATGGAAGTTCAACGAAATCACGAGGAACAGCAGTTCCTGATAATTGATTATAAGTAGTGTTTGCTAATAATCCATGTAAACCGTGACCAATTTCGTGATACATCGTTTCAACTTCGTCAAAAGTTAATAAAGCAGGCTTGTCGGCAGTTGGTTTAGTAAAATTTAAAACGTTTGTTATGATTGGAGTAATCATTTGACCGTCTTTTTTAGATTGTTTACGGTACGAACTCATCCAAGCTCCTCCACGTTTACTTTCTCTAGGGTGAAAATCCATAAAGAAAACACCAATGTGTTTGCCATTGTTTTCTTGTACTTCAAAAGCTAAAGCATCAGGATGTGGTGTCGGTAAATCTTTTCTTTCTATGAATTTGATTCCATATAATTTTCCAATAACCTCAAACATTCCGTTACGAACATTGTTAATTTCAAAATAAGGTCTTAATTCTTCTTCATCCAAATCGTATTTAGCTTTTCTAACTTTTTCGGTGTAGTACCACCAGTCCCATGAAGCCAATTTAAAGTTACCACCTTCTGCATCAATCATTTTTTGCATTTCAGCAACTTCATTTTTAGCAATTGGTAAGGCTCTGTTCCAAAGATTCATCAACAATTCATTAGCGCCTTCTGGGGTTTTTGCCATATTATCTTCTAAAATATAGGAAGCCCAAGAATTGTATCCTAACAAATTCGCTTTTTGAACGCGTAACGAAGCCATTTTAGCAACATTAGCATTGTTGTCAAATTCGTTTCCATTGTTACCACGATTCATCCAACCAGTATAAACTTGTTTTCTCAATTCACGATTTTCAGCATATTGTAAAAATGGAATCCAACTCGATTTATGTAAAGTAACTAACCATTTTCCTTCTTGTCCGGCATTTTTAGCAGCTAATGCCATGGCTTGTTTGGTAGATTCTGGTAAACCTGCCAAGTCACTTTCTTTATCAATAAATTGTTTCCAAGAATTATCTTCTTTCAAAGTATTTTCTCCAAATTGAAGTGAAAGTAAACTCAATTCTTTATTAATATTTCTTAATTCTTCTTTTTTATTTTCAGCAACGTTTGCGCCACTTCTGATGAAATCTTTATAAATTTCTTCAATTAATTTCTTTTGCTCAGGATTTAATCCTACTTCTTGTTTTTGATCAATTCCTTTAGATTTTGAATTTGAACCGATGCTATTTCTGTCATTATAAACGCTTTTAATACGTTCAAAAAGTTTAGCATTTAGCATAATATCATCACGATGTTTACTCAATTTTGGCGATAAATCTTTTGCAATTTGCTGTAATTCCTTACTCGTATTCATTGATGATTGGTTTCCAAAAACACTTGCTACTTTTTCTAAAAGCTTATTGCTATATTCTAGCGCTTCAACAGTGTTTTGAAAAGTTGGTTTTTCTTTATTATTGACAATTTTTTCAATAGCAACACTTTGTTCTGCCATTCCTTTTTCATAGGCTGGCATGTAGTGTTCGGGTTTAATTTTGTCAAAATTAGGTACTTCATATGGAGTGCCGTATTTACTAAAAAAAGGATTATCAGCATCCTTTTGTTGGGCGATTGCAGTATTCATCACTAATATAAGTGTAACTGTTAAATTAATTATTTTCTTCACAATGAGTTTGTTTTAAATTAACTATAAATTATATGGTGGCTAATTTAAGTATTTTAAAATTTAGAATCAGAAATAAGCGTTAATTTTAACATAAAAAAGCAGCTTATTTAATTATTTTTTAAAAGTAAAATATTTGATGGTAGTTTTAAAGTTTGGTAGAAATGGCAAATGTTAAAATTAAAGAATTAGGCACATTTTTAGTTAAAGTTAAAAAGCCGTTATGTTTTTGAGCAATAAATGAAATATCTTTAAAATTGAGAAATTTTCCTTGGTTTAAATTGAAAATACTATTATTCTTTTCTGAGTTTTTAAAGTTGAATTCTTTAATTTTTTCATCACATTTAGCGCACTGATTGCTCTCAATACTTAATAATAAGTGGTTATTTTTAGATTTTAAATCAATTTTTAAATGGGTGTTATTACCAGAATGCAAAAGTAGAAATTGAAACAAACCATGTAAAGTATGTTTTATAAAACTACGGTCAAGATTAATTTTATATTCTTCACCATAAAAAGAGGTATGAATGGTAAAATTATTTTTTTGGAAGTTTTTTTCATTTTCAGCAAGGCAATTTTTGATTAAATCAGAAAATAACGTTTCTTGTAAATTCAAATCTAATTCTTTGATTGCTATTCTAGACTCTAAAAGTATGATATCTAATTGATTTAACGCTGCTTCGCAAGATCCTTTGATAATCTTTAAATGACGTTTTAATTTATCAGGAGAATAACTTTCAAGATCTTCTAAAATCATATCGCTAAAAGAAAGTGCAGAACCTACCGGGTTTTTGAGGTTATGAACCAACTGACCGATAAATAAACTCTTATCTTTCTTTATAGAATCTATTGCTTCTATGGATAGATGAGATGTTTCCTGATGAGGGAGCATTTGTTGATCTTTAGATTTCATAACTTTTTCCTTAGCTTGGTAAAGCTAATTTAAGAATTAAAAATCAATAAATTGTAAAATATAAATAAAAGCTGTAGTTAAATTAAATAGTTTAAACTGAAATGAATTTTAATTGAAATAAAAAAGGTCAAACCTACATGTTTGACCTTTTAATTAAAGTAATCTAAATATTAATTTAAAACGGGTACTTCATTAATAGTTACCAAATTTTCCATTCCTTTTTGGATAGCTTCCACATTAAGAGGAATTAAATGATGGTAACGTTCTGGCAATGATTTTTTCAAACCTTCAATTACATTATCTAACTGCACAACAGGTTTAGCTTTTAGATAACCTCCCATAACAACCATATTGTAAACTTTTTTATTACCCATATCAGATGCTAAATTATTAGCATCAATTTGATAAATATGTATATCTTTTCTCTTTGGATGAATAGTAATTCCGTTAGGATCATAAATTAATATACCTCCAGGTTTAACACTGCTTTCAAATTTATCCATCGATTGTTGATTCAGGATAATGGCTGTATCATATAATTTTAAATAAGGAGAACTGCTTCTTTCATCACTAAAAATAACAGTAACATTAGCTGTTCCACCACGCATTTCTGGACCGTATGAAGGCATCCAACTTACTTCCTGATTTTGCATAAT
>JAUYUF010000197.1 GCA_030694835.1 Flavobacteriaceae bacterium
ACAACCACCTATTTTAAATGTCAAAAAAAATCAACAAGGAATAAGTCAATATAAATAGAAAGTAACCGACATCTTTTGTATTTCGTAGCAAACCAAGCTGTTTTTGCAGCGGCTGGCAGTGGAGCCTTCCCTAGTGCAACGAATTGGAAGGCGCACGATAAGAAAAGAGCGTAGGTTTCAAGTAATAGAAAAGCAGTCTTGATTTTTTGTTTCTTTTTCATCAAGGAAAAAGAAGATTAAGAAACTATTTTGAGATCAATCGTAGTTGAATAAAAAAAGATGGGTGTGTTTTTCTTAACTTTTTTGCTTTCCTGTCCAGCTTTAGCGGGATCCAAAAAAGTTACAAAAAAGGAGACTTTTTTATTATGCATTTTTGCTAACGCAAAACCGCTTGTAAAACATCGCCAAAATATGCTGCGCATATTTCGAGTACCATCGCTGCTTTTACAAGCTATGCTTTAAAAAAGGAGTTTCAACCAACTTCATTCATTCTGAATTCTAACTTCTACATTCCTAATTTAATTGTATAGAATAATCATGATCAATTTCCTGCAATTTAACAATACTAGATACTAGATACCTGATACTAAATTCAACAATTCAACAGTTCAACAATTAATCAATTAAACAGTTAAGCGATTAACAAATCTAGATACTAGATACCAGCTACCTGATACTGAACTCAACAATTTAACCCCCTTTTTATGAATTCAAATTTAAATAATGACTATATTAGTTTTTCTGTCTGTTTATAACAAAAAGACTAAAAAAAATTCCTTAATCTAGTAACAATTGCTAAAAACCAATTAAAATCAGTTCTAAACTTATGCAAACCGAGCTCTCTATCAAAAATAAAAACTCTAAAAAACCTACCCAGAATTTTCGAAAATGTTTTGCTTTAAACAGAAATGCTGCCGGATTTACCACCAGTACTAAAGAGTTGATCTATACCTTGGTTAGTCATAAAACGGAAGAGCCCTATGTATATGATATAGACGGTAATGAATATATCGACCTTACCATGGGTTTTGGATCTATTCTATTCGGACATAATTACTCGCCTCTAAGAAATAGTATAGAAGAACAACTCAACACAAGTTGGTCGGTAGGCCCTATTTCTCCTTTAGCAGGTCAGCTGGCTGAAAAAATTTGTCAAGTGACTAATACAGAAAGAGCCGCTTTTTTCAATTCGGGTACGGAGGCCATTATGGTAGCCTTGCGAATTGCAAAAGCAGCCACCAATAAAACTAAAATTGTCTTTTTTAAAGGATCCTATCATGGTACTTTCGATGTATTATTAACCCTGAAGAACCATCCGATGACCAACGTAGCTCAGGAAATAATTCCCGGTGTTACTCAATCTATTTTAAATGAATCTTATTTGTTAGAATACGGATCAAACGAGGCCTTAGCGTTTATTAAGGAGCATAAAGAGGAGATTGCTGGTGTGTTGGTAGAGCCGGTGCAGAGTCGAAATCCTTCGCTGCAACCCCAAGTCTTTTTAAAAGAATTACGAGCCATAACTGCAGCCAATGAAATGGCTTTAATTTTTGATGAAGTTATTACGGGTTTTAGAATAGAGATGGGTGGATGTCAGAAATATTTTGATATAGAAGCAGATATCGTAACCTACGGAAAGGTAATAGGAGGAGGCATGCCCATCGGAATAGTAGCGGGTAAATCAAAATATATGGATACTATTGATGGTGGATTCTGGAATTATGAGGACGAATCGTATCCATCAGTAAAATCAACCTTTGTAGCAGGTACATTTTGCCACCATCCATTAGCCATGGCCGCTTCTTTAAAAGTATTGGAAATCCTAAGTGAGTCTAAGGGCTAAATTTTGCATCAAATCAACAAAAACACTGCCGATGTTTGTGAGAGAATGAATCGATATTTTAATGAAAACGGATACAAAATATCAATCAGTTATTTTGGTTCCCTGTTCAGATTTAATACTCCTGGTAAACATAAATTAATTTACTATCAACTGCTTTTAAACGGCGTATATATTTGGGAAGGTAGAAATTGCTTTTTCTCTGTAGCTCATGATGATCTGGTTATTAAGGCGCTTGAAGAAAAAATAAAATTGAGCTGTAAACAACTATTTGATTAATAAATACTTAAAAATAAATAATCATGGAAAAAAATATATTATTTAGGGAAGGAGATTATTCAATTCAGAAACAACAAGGAATACCAGAGGAGGCTTTTGAATTTTTAGACAGTATTGCTTGGGGTAATGAAGGAGCTTTATACGAACATAAAAACACCAAAGAACACATCCGCTTATTGTATAATCCAATGCTGATTAGTATCAATGAAGGTGATAAAATTCAGGGAACTGCAGCCTTTTGTAATACCAATGTTACAGTAAATGGAAGCACTTTTAATTGCTACTATATCCGCTATTTTGCCTCATCAAAAGAAATAAGAGGAAAGGGTGTTATGAAACATTTTTCTAAAAAAGTAATGGAATTGATTCGGGGTGATGAAAAAGAAAAAACCATCTATTTTGCCTGTATCGAAAGTGCCAATAAAAGTTCTTATAGGGTAGTAGAGAGTGCAGGATATACTCCTATTGGAAGAATAAAAACACTGGGATTTAGCAGGTATTTTCCTAAAGCAAGTAAAAACTTAATCCAGGTAACAACTGATTCGGATAAGCAGCAAATAATGGACTTGTTAAAAGAGCAATATCAACACCATTGCTTGGTCCAATTCAACGCTATTTTTCTTCAAGATAATTATTATATGATTAAAGAAAATGATGAAATTGTAGCAGCTTGTCAATACCATCAGGCACATTGGGTGATCAATGCGATGAAAGGTTTCATGGGTAAAATAATAATGAATGTAGTTCCTCATATTCCAATTATTAACCAATTATTCAATCCAACACGATTTGAATTTTTAGCTTTTGAAGGAATTTATTTCAAACCTGGATATGAACATAAATTATATGAATTATTTGAAGGATTACTAACGAAAGAAAAATTAAAATCAGGGATGTTTTGGTTAGGAGAAACCTGCCCAATTAGAGAAAAAATATTGCAAAAAGGACAGTTAGGCTTGATTCACTCTTTTATTAAAGATTCCGATGTTATTATTATGGGATCCTATAAAAATATGAGTGATGCAGAAATTAAGCAGGTAGAAAACAGTCCTTTATATGGTTCAGCATTCGATTTTGTATAATGAGTAATCCGAAAAACATCAAACTCAATAATTTAATAAAAGGCATTATTAGAGATTCTGGGGTAGCTCCCATATATAATTGTACACTTTCGATCAATGATCCTAATAACAATTTTTATTATAAAAAATCAGTAGGGGTAAGGGATGAAAGTGGCGCAACTATTCATCATAATGATGCTTTCAGAATAGGAAGTATCACCAAAACCTTTACAGCTGTTATAATTTTTCAGTTGATAGAAGAAGGTTTCTTGCAGCTCGATGATAAATTCTTAGATCGAGTAACGGAACCTACCAAAGAATTATTAAAGGATTTAATTGTGTTCGAAGGTGTCAATTATTCAAATGCCATTACGATAAAAAATCTTTTACAGCACCGGAGTGGCTTGCGCGATTATTTTGCCGATGATGAAAGGTTTTTAGCAACGTTAAGAGCTTTTCCAAATCAAGAGTGGAATTGGAGAAAAGTGATGGAAAAATATAAGGAATATGAGCTACCTCAAAAAGCTTTATCCAAACCTAATGAAGGCTATTATTATTCAGACACTAACTACCTGCTCTTAGCAGTTCTAGCAGAAGAACTGACTCATGAATCATTTCACAACCTCCTTGAAAAGAGAATTTTATTGCCACTGAATCTTCAAAACACCTACCTGGAATATCATCAAAAATCCAAAAATAACACCCCTGTAACCTATCCTTATCACAGTATTCACCATCTTAAAAATATCAATACCTCTTTTGATTGGGGCGCAGGTGGACTCATTGCTAATGCTGATGATTTAGCTATTTTTATCAGAGCTTTAGTAGAGGGGCAATTATTTCAAAAAGTAGAAACCTTACAAAAAATACTAACTTTTGAAGAGTCATCACCACCAAAAGTACCCGCTAAAAGAGAAACTATTTATGGAATGGGATTGATTAAAAAAAAGATAGCTGGTCATGAATTGATTGGACATACCAGTGCTTATGGAGCCATGATGTTTTATGAACCTTTGTATGATAGAAGTATTGTTATTTCGCTCAACCAAGCCTTAGGAGTCCATAAAGCTGAGTGGTTGTTAAATAAGGTATTAGAAGAATTGGAGGTTTAATAGTTTTGTTTCAACTTTACGTCATCCTGGACTTGGTTCAGGATCTGCCTCAATAACAGTACTATAACATTCTATGTTCAATAAGACAAGTTAATTTCTTAACGCCCTCAGTTTACTATGCTTACCAAAAGTATTTCAACAACTTTACAACTACACAACTTTACAACTTTACATCTTTACAATATTTCAACAGTTAGCTAAAAGCCAAAAGCTAAATACTAAAGCACTTCAACAAAATACCATTGAAACTTTTGAAATCAACCCGCAAATTACTATGTTTGGACTTGAAAAGGATTGATTAATTTCAATGACTATCTTACGAATGCAATTGCTACCATGAACCAAGAACAATTACCTAAAACAAACGAAACTGAAGAAGATTGGCTCTTTGAAATAAAACCCAAAGACAATATTTTTCGGTTAAATCTCAAAGAAATTTGGCAATACAGAGACCTCCTCTTATTGTTTGTTAAACGCGATGTAGTAACGTTGTATAAGCAAACTATTTTAGGACCGTTATGGTATTTAATTCAACCTTTATTTACCTCCATCACTTTTACTATTATTTTCAACAAAGTAGCTGGAATTGATACAGGAAGCATCCCTCCATTTTTGTTTAATTTAGCGGGAATTACGGTATGGAATTATTTTTCTACTTGCCTAACTACAACCTCAGACACCTTTAAATCCAATGCAGGAATCTTTGGAAAAGTCTATTTTCCGCGTCTCATTATGCCACTTTCTGTAGTAACTTCCAATTTGTTAAAATTCGGAATTCAACTCTTAATATTTATTGTTTTTTATATTTATTTTATATTACAAGGGGTAGCTGTAAGTCCGAATCCATTAGTAATATTCTTTCCTATTCTCATCATTATTATGGGAATTTTGGGTTTGAGTTTCGGAATGATTATCTCTTCCATGGTCACCAAATATCGCGACTTATCCTTTTTGGTAGGTTTCGGAGTTTCTTTGCTGATGTACCTCTCTGCGGTAATGTATCCTATTGCTTTAATCGATGAAAAATTACCCAAGTATTCGTGGTTAGTACACTACAATCCGATGGCGCATATTATTGAAACAGCTCGTTATATGCTCTTAAACGATGGTAGCTTTTCTTGGTTTTGGATAGGATATACACTCTTATTTACGATCATAGCCTTTTTACTGGGAATTGTGATATTTAACAAAACGGAGAAGAGTTTTATAGATACGGTATAGTTTAGTGAACAGTGAATAGTGAACAGTTAAAAGTGTACGTCCCTGATATAGGTTGACCACTTTAAGTCAATTTACTATGAGAGCAAACGTAAAATTATTAAGAAAACATCAGCAGTTTGTAGCTGAATTTCCAAAGTAAATTTAATAGGTATTTGTATCTAGAATTTTCAGTATTTTTTTGTATCTTTAGTAAGTTCATTTCCAGTTATAAAGCTATTTTTTCTATGCTTTTGAATACTGTTGTTTAATGAGCTTTCATAGGTGCGTTTATTGTAAATCACCTTTTGTAAAGTTCTTAATAATTCACTTTTTAAATTGTTAACTTCTTATTTTAATTCTAGTTATTATGAATCCTGCGCTATTTTTTATACTAATTGTATTGTTTTTTCTACTCAGTGGTATCCGAATTATTTATGAATACAAACGCGCTCTAAAATTCAGGTTTGGGAAATATGTTGAAATTTTGGAACCTGGTTTTCGATGGATTATTCCTGCAGTTGAATCTATTCAGATTGTTGATATAAGAGTAATTACTTTTAATATTGTTTCTCAAGAAGTGATGACATCCGATAACGTTCCTTGTAGTATTGATGGAGTGGTATTTTTTAAAATTAACGATCCTGAAAAAGCAGTTTTGGAAGTTGAGGCTTATCATTTTGCGATTACTCAATTAGCACAAGCAGCTTTACGAGATGTTTGTGGTAAAGTAGAATTGGATACCATTTTATCTAAAAGGGAAGAAATGGGGCAAAATATCAAAGCGATTGTAGAAGTGGAAACTAAGGTTTGGGGTATTGAAATTATTGATGTTAAGATTAAAGATATACAATTGCCAGAAAATATGAAACGGATGATGGCCAATCAGGCTGAAGCTGAGCGTTCTAGAAGAGCGCAAGTTATTCTAGCTTTAGCAGAAGAACAAGCTGCTTGGAAGTTGTTAGAAGCTGGTAAAATAATAGATCAATCGCCTTCAGCTATTAAATTGAGATTATATCAAACGCTATCACATATCGCAGCTGAAAAGAATTCAACCATTCTTTTCCCATTTCCAGAGGAAGTATTGCATGCTTTAACAAAAAACCATTCTAAATAAGAATGGATTTTATTTATATTAAAAACTCCATTTGGTGTAATTATTGAAAATGTCAGTTCGAGTGTTTTTTGTGTAG
>JAUYUF010000209.1 GCA_030694835.1 Flavobacteriaceae bacterium
GGGGGGATCACTGGGGGCTTGAACTGGGGCTTGATGGAGGGCTACCAGTAGGGCTGCACGGAACACTAAGCAGGTTGCTCGGGGTTTTCTGAATGGGAACGATCGGGTGCGTTGTGTATAACTTGTAGGTTATATGAGCTTAGGAATTGTGATGGGCTCCCGATTGGTGTGGAGTTGCTCGGTTGGTGTGCTGGGAAATCAGGTCCGGGTGAAGTTTTGTTAGGTGGTATTGACGTGGTGGGCTTCTTGAACTGGGGAGTCCGCTGAGTTTAAACCTTTACTGAAGGTCCTGGAATTTCCGAGATTGGGTTTACTTCGAGAGTCTGCGGAGTTCGGAGAACATGGCGGAGTAGACGCGTCCCATTCCCCCAATTTAATTCACAGAACACCGTCGGAGATGGGTTATTCGAAGTTTATTGAATTCTCGGAACGGTCTCGGAATTGTTCGAGTTCAAGTTTAGTTTTTTCTCGTGTGCGTGTGTACACGTACGTATATACGTTAAACCAGAGCTCTCTTTTTCCCAATTTAATATTGAGAACCGTTCTCAAGTGAGGTTCCCTCAGGTTCTCCGAGAAGTGACGATCCCTCAGGTCCAAAGTGAATCGCCCTCAGGTTTCCAAAGTGAATGGGATTCAGGTTTCCGCGCCGAGGGGGCGACCCTCGAGCCTGATATGCCCCAGGAGGGGACCCATAGGGGGCTGTAGGCGGCGTCAGGGCGCCCCAGAATGCTAGCATGCCCGCTGACCCCCTACCCCCTTAGAACGCTCCTGAGGGCCGCGCACGCCAAACCGCCCCGGTTCGGGTCGGGGACGGGTTGGTGTTAGTGAGGGTTGTTCACCCTATCGGCGAGCGGTAGGTGGGGCGGGGGATATTTGGCACTGCTGCCTCAATTGCGTTGATTCCCTCCTGAATGAAACGTGACGCTTGTTCAAGATCCATGGTCACCGTGATTTTGCCATCCGGTGTCACGAACGTGAATTCGATTCGCGGTAGCATCCCGATGGGCAACTGATATACTGCACGGGATGCCGAAGCCGTAAGTGAATCGACCTCAATTTGCTCTTTGGGCGGGGCGTGCTTGCGCTTGATCATGCCCCGATCATATCGCATGGGCGCGCGATTGCTAAGGCGGTGCGTCATGCAATTTTTATTCACGTACGCGCACGCACGCGCGCGAGTATATATGACCACGTCGCTCCTGTCAAGGTGCCAGGCCCCCCCAGAACTGGGGGGTAAAAAATGCCTTGACTGCCTAGGGTGAGGGGGGCGCGCATGGTAAAGTATTCATATCAACCGAAACGATGAACTGCCAAAAGGGCAGGGCGCAAAATCGATTGATGAACCAAAAGGAGTGACCATCATGGCCACCATCAACATCAGCGACCTGGCGACCGAGCTCGGCACCGACCCCCGCACCGCGCGCAAGTTCATGCGCTCGGTCACCCCCGCCGACGCGCACCCCGGCAAGGGCGCCCGCTGGTCGATCGAGAAGCGCGAGGTGCGCTCGCTCAAGTCGAAGTTCGCGCGCTTCGAGGCCGACCGCGCCCCCGCGCCCGAGGTCGACGACGAGGTCGAGGTCGAGGTCGAAACCGACTAACCCTCACCGACTGCCCCTGACCCCCTCACGGGGGCAGTTCGGTGTGTATCGTGGCACGATACAAATGTTTCACGTGAAACGTCCAAAGGGATTCATGTTTGGTCGGGGGCGGTAGAAAAAACGCTTCACATCATCCTACCATAATAACAACGTCATGCCCTAGGAGTGGAGCGAACAACTTATGCACATGTTATTCACAGCCTGTGCATAACTCGAGGGCGTAGAAGCGTCCCTGGCGGGGGCGACCCCCACGTGGTATGCTAGCATACGCCTTGACTCCTTGCCGCCTTAAACAGCCGGCCTAGGATCGATCCTAAGGAGGGGGCATTTGAGGGTGGGCAACTATGCCACTCAAGTCGGGGCATCCTTACGATCGATCCTGGGGCCTTCTATGACTTTGAATAGATCCTTGACATGGTGGGGGGAGCATGAGATGATGAACCTATGACAACATGCATCCACTGCCACCAACTCACCTGCGAGGCGCCCGCATACCTGGGAGTCGCATTCATCCACACCTCGGGTTACCAGTTTTGCACGATCGCGGGGTCGGTTCAATTGACCAAGGCGACCCCCTCGAATGACCTTGCGACCGCGCTCTAGGCATGATATCATTGAATTATGAATGACAACGACACCGACCTCCCGCCCTACGCCGACCCTGCAGTCGCATTCGGGATTCGGGTCGATATGATCAGTCAGCAGATCATCGACGACATCGAGGGTGACGACGATCACTTCACGATGATCGCCGGCATCATCGCCAACCTTGCGGCATACCTTGCGGATACGGTGGAGGGATGATATGATCGAAGCATGATCAACACACAGGATGAAGGTTGCAAGGATTCGGCATGCAAGGATGCATGGAGGTGGCATCAGCATATCGATTCGGTTCCCGGTTGGGTCGGCGCGATTTGGGTCGAGGATACAGGGTTGGAGGATTGGGAAAAGTAAGGGCATAGGGGGCTCTCAGGAGCCCTCTAACGCTGTAGGGGTTGGAGAGGTATGCTAGCATACCCACGACGCCGCAGGGGCTCCCAAACGCCCTCAAAAAATGTTCGGGAAAACCTTAGACGAGGGGGGCAGGGGTGGTATGATTAAAGCATGATCAACGACACCGACCGCATCTCCCCCGCTCAGGCGGAGGCAATCGCGCGACGCATCGAGGCACGCTATGCGGCGCTTCAGTTCGCTCCCCTGACTCGCCTGCCCGACACATCGCGCAACATGCAGCGCGCCTCAGGGCGACGCTCGTCGCGCCGATTCATTCTCTGATTGCTCCTTGACAACCGCCTCTCACCCCGTTAGGATGCTAGCATGACAAACAACGACATCATGATCACCGACATCACCGGCGAGAAGCGCCGCTACCTCGCGCTCATCTCCCTGAGGGTCCGCCTCCGCACCGAACTGCGCGGGATGAAGTTCACGAATCGCGGGGCAAGCACCTTGACAATCTGCACCTGGTGGGGATATAAGGGGCCGAAGTCCAAGCAGAAGGCGCTCATCTGGGTCGAGGACGAGATCCAGAAAATCCTTGACAAAGGCTGAAAACCCTGGGGCTCTCGCGGACCACTCGCGGGGGCTCCTTGGTGTGGATGGCTCCCTAAGGCCCTGGCGGTATAGGGTGGTATGCTAGCATGCCGGGCGCCATGCCACGGCCTTAAATCGCCGCACAAAGTTTCCAGTTCACCTTGACACAAGGGATGACGAGGGGGTATGATTGTCATATGACGAACATGAACAAGAAGCAGATCGCTTCATATATCAATGATCACAAGAGCGAAATCGACGCACTGATGACGTCGCTCGAGGTGCAGGGTCACATAAATGCACTCTATAGCGCAATGCGACGCGAAATCGTTGCGGCACTGCCGGACACATCGTCGAATGAGGCACTGCGTATCGAAATCGCTGCCATGACATATCATCACTATTTCAAGCACTGGGTCGAAATCGGCGCCGGCGAATAGTCGCCCCTCAGCGACCCTACGGGGTCGTTTGAGGCGTGTTCGATTCGACGGGTATGCTAGCATACGGTGTACCCTGCTACGGGCTCAAACGGCCTTACAAAGTCCTTCGTCTTCTCGCTCGGGTGTGATATGGTAGGTCTACAACCACCAACCAAGGAGGAAGCAATGGACACCGAACTCACACCCAAGGGCGCCACGATCATGCAGAGGGCTCGGGAGGATTACCTCACGGGACTCGAGCGCAAGGCGCTCAAGAAGGCCCTCAAGCACAAGCAGACGACCGCGAGGATGCAGGTCGTCGGGGATGCCGACCGACTGGCCATGATCGCTCGAGGGTGGACCGTCGAGTCCGACAACAGCTATCAGGGCGGGGTCTATCGCGAGTGGTTCCACAAGGCGATCATGACCAAGGACATCCTTCAAATTCACCTTGACGGGGTACGCGCCGGCTGATATGATCATAGCATGATCGATAACATCCCCACCATCCCCGGGCTCATCATTGCCGCGATCCTCTGGATCATGGTCATCCGACAGGTTCGTAAGGGAGGCATCTAATGGATCGGGCAATCACCGTCATGGGAGCCTACTCCCGCGACTACGCATCGGCAGCATCCATCCAGCAGGCCTGGGCGGACGGCAAGGACTTCAAGGAGGCAGTCTCTGGGTCGATGATCAACCGCCGCGAGGCAGACCGCATGGGACTCGAGGTATGGGGTCGATATGCCAAGCTCTCCAAAAAAATCCTCCTTCGTCCTGCAGGCTAGAGGTGGTATGATATGACTATGACAAACACACCTCGCCCCTCCTCCTCCCACATCGCGAACCAGGTCCAGCTCATCGCTGCGATCACCAATCCCCTGCCCTGGGGTGAGGAGATTCACTCGCTCGACTACCGCTGACCTCCCCAGGCCCCTCTTTGGAGGGGTTCCTGGCGTCGTCGTAGGCGACTTGGTATGCTAGCATACCGTCGACGGGGCCACAGCCTTAGGACGCCACTGAGGGCTCGCAGCGGGGTGTGGAAGAGGGCTCGGGGTTCAACTCGGGGCTATACGGCGGGCTTCGAAGATGGCTTGCGGGATCGCTCGGGGTATGGTAGGATGGATGCATGACGACCCCCACACCGGAACAGATCAAGGCTCTTCGATCGAACATGCTCATGGCGAGTCGATCGAACAGGCAGCTCCTCAGGCTCGCGCAAACGACATGGTCCAATCGACCCGACATCGTCCTCGCCATCGAAGCGGAGCTGGCTTCTCGAGGGGTCGAGGTGATCATCTCGCAGGGCCATATCGCCCCAGGGAAGCGCTCGACAAGCTGACCGATCAATCACCCGCGACGATCATGCAGGTCGCGCAGGGACGGCCCAGAGAGCTCCTACGAATCGCTCAATGCGCGCCGATTGCGTCGATGAATGGCCGTATGCGGCCGTCAGGCGTGACGAGGTATGCTGGCATACGACCTGAGGATGAAACCTGCTCAGCGGCGCTCGCAGCAGTGGTTCACGCATGGCGCACTCGTGTCTCCGCGCGCATATGGCCCGGGTTAAAACTAGCAGCTCTCTCTCCAAATTTAATATTAACAGGGTTATGCACATGTTGATAACGTTATGCACATGTTAATAAAATTGTGCATAACTCGATGCGAATGCATACACTTCACCGCCTGCGCCACCTGAATAATATTCACGCGAACATCATTCACCTTTCTGCAATTCGACACTTGATCAATATTCATCAAATATTGATATTCGATCGACCCTACCACATGCGACATCGATTACGAAAAAAATGATTTTTCACTTTTCAAAACATGAACTCCATTCACAACCTCAATCAAACATGAACAAAAATTTCTTTCCCAAACCCCTTGCGCGCGCGCGATTCATCGAATATGATTGCATCATGATCAATTCAACCGAACTGCAATTCGCGCATTTTTTGCATAATGCAATCAATTTCATCATTGATTCAATTAATGATGATCATTCAATCGATGATATTTTGAATCTTGATGATCAATCACTTTTTGAATTCGCGCAAATGAATCAAACGACCCCCCGCGCGATTTATCGCGCAATTGAATGCATGCGCGAAATGATGCGATAATCATGATTAAATCAAATATCGAATTGAATGCAATATCATTTGCATGCGCATTCATTGCATATGAAATTGCGCGCACTAATCGCAATGAAATTGATGAAATGATTAATAATGATTATGATTATCGATTCATTGCTGAAATTGCATTCGATGATTCGCGCGATAATATTTCAATTGAATTAGGCGCAATATTTTTTGATATCGAATTGATGAATGATGATGAATTCATTAAAATTGAAAATCAATTCGATGCAATCATGCGCGATAATGATGAAATGATTATCAATGCGCTTGCTAATGCATATCGCAATATTCAATATTGATTAATTAAGGACGAATAATAATGAATTCATATTTGCATAATTTCAATGATCGCGAATCGCTAATGATCATGCATTCTGCAATGCAAAATGCAATTGAATATTTGCGCGAATTGCATTTCAATAATATCAATGATAAAATCAATGATTCAAAATATGATGATTTTGATGCAAATGATAATGCGCGATTTGATGCAATGCATTTTTCCGATGATGATACCGATTATGCGCCTGCATGCGCATCGATCATTTATCATATTTCAAATGCATTATATCGCGAATATGAATATTTTTCGCCCGCGCATAATTTGAATCAATTGCTAATGATCAATGAATTCATTGATGATTTGAATTGCGCAAATGCAAATATTGATATTGATAATCGATTGATCGATATTTGCGAATCGATCGAAAATGCGCGCGAATAAATAAATATCGATTTGAATATCGCGCATAATTGATTATGATTATGCGCATATTCATTTGGGGCATCATCGATGACCTGAATCCCCCTCATTATCGCCCCCTCAAACATGAACCATATTTTCTTTTGATGCCTCCTTGACATGCCCCCCTCGATGCGCATATAATATTGATATGACGAACATCACCGCACCCTCATTCGATATTGCGATATTGAATAATGATATTGCAATTGCGCAAATTCAAATCGATATCACTAATGATGATCGCATTAATCAAATGCGCGCAATCAATCGCATTAATGCATTCATTGAATTTCTTTTTTCATTCGATTATGAATTCGATTTTGAATATGATTATGAATTGAATGAAATTCGCAATAATATTGATATTGCATTATTCAATGCAATTGATCGAATCAATATGAATGCAAAAAATAAAATCAAATTGATTTCATATTTGAATCGAATTGCAAATTGATTTGAATTGCAATTGAATTGCAAATGCAAATATAATTAAATAAATATTAAAAATGCGAATCGCGATAAAAACTTGCGAATTCGCATTTTTTATATAAACTTTACCTGAACCCCCCTCACTTTTTTATTCAAAACCTGATCCCCCCTCATTTCCGACGGAGCTACGTCACCTCTGTGAGCTTCTACGAAAAAAGTGATACCACGTAAACCTTTTAGATCCGAGCTATTGACCTCGGCATCAGGCAGCGATAGCATTGCTACATGAACTCACCACTCGACCCCCGTGAATCACTGCTACGGCTCGGTGCCAAGGTACTCGACGCCCTCTTCGAAGCTGAGAAATTCGAAGCCCAGATGCCCGATGGCGCTCTCGACTACATCCATAAGGTTGGCGGTCCTCCCACACCCGCACAGCTCGAGCACTTCACCGATCACTTCTTCGGCGGTGACCCCATGAAGACCCTGATCATGCTCGCCGAATTCCGGATCGCCCAGGATAAGCTCCAGATGCTCAGCGACCAGTACGTGACCCTACGCGCGGCCTTGGAGCTGAACGAAGCGGGACGAGCAAACATCGACCCCGACAGGCTCATGGACATCTTCGGAGTCGATGATGGTATCCGCAGCCCTGCCCCCCACTGGGAGCCCAAAGCCTCGCCCCACGATCAGCTGCCCGACTTCCCGCGCCTTCGAGATGAGGACTACTAATGGCTAAGAAGCGCACCACTCTTGCCCCGAAGATCACCGACTACACGTCCAGCCTCTCAGGCTATGATCTGTACGGCTATGAGAACCTCAGGCATCAGGACACCTTCTTCTGCTACCGCTTCCCCGCGGAGCACCTGAAGCAGGCAAAGCGCTCGCTCAAGGCCCTTGCCTATGGCGGCTTCCTGATCGAGGTGTGGACGTTCAATTACTCGACCGAGCGACAGATCGCCTATTACGCTGGCAATCCTGAGCTTCGGCCTAAGCCTGAGTCAGAATTGCCCCACCTGCATATTACACCGCCATCCGGCGTGATGCTGCCAACCAACCCGCCAAAATACAAAGCTCATGAGGGGCAAGACTATGATGGGCACTAACCCCGAAATCATGACCCTCAAGAACGGAAAGTAGAACATGGAGTTCCTCACCATTTACCCCGGCTGGATTATCGCCTGGAGCATCGTCGGCGGGTTGCTGGCGCTAATCGCGCTCATCTACGCGTTCGCCCTGATCGCTGACTGGAGAGTACGGCGACACAAC
>JAUYUF010000094.1 GCA_030694835.1 Flavobacteriaceae bacterium
AAAATCAGTTATGGAGCACTAACCAAAGGTGAGAAAATTGTTAAAACCATCAACAAACCACCTGTATTTAAAAAGGCAAATGAATTTAAAAAAGTTGGAAAGCCTATTCCTTCAATAAATGCTTTACAAAAAGTTACAGGACAGGCAAAATATGCTGGAGACATCCGTCTTCCGGGAATGTTGTATGCATCAATCAGTCGACCACCAGCTCATGGTTGTAAATTAATTTCTGTAGACTCCTCAAAAGCATCTACAATTTCAGGAGTAAAGGTTGTAATTGTTGATGATTTGGTCGCTGCTTTACATTCAAATCCAGCAATAGCAGAAAAAGCTCAGAAAGCAATAAAAACAAATTGGTCAACTCCAGATGTTATTGCAAATGACGAAACTATTTTTAAATATTTAGTGCAAAATGCGTTACAAACGAGTACAGTTGAGGAAAAAGGGAATCTTACTTTAGGGTTTACTGAAGCTGATTATACTGCCGAATTAGAGTATTATGATGGATACAAATCTCATGCTCCAATGGAAACACATACCGCTACAGTTTTTTTTGAAGGAGATCAACTAATTGTTTGGGCTTCAACTCAAACACCTTTTGGAACAAGACAGGAATTGTCAAAAAAATTAGATCTGCCATTAGAGAAAGTTATAGTTAAACAAATTCTTTTAGGTGGTGGATTTGGCGGAAAAGTTAGTAATATTCAGGCTATTGAGGCTGCTTTATTAGCTAAGGAAGTTGGTGTTCCTGTTCAGGTAGCATGGACCAGAAAGGAAGAATTTATGTATAATATGTTCCGTCCTGCTGCAGTAATGCAGATTAAAGCTGGTGTGAATAGAGAAGGTGTTATTACAGCATGGAAATACCAAATATATTGTGCAGGAAGTAGGGGAGTTAATGATTTTTATGGTATTCAAAATATACATACTACGCTTTATGATAAAAGAAATATACATCCATTTGGAACAGGTCCATGGAGAGCACCGGGAAATAATACAACAACCTTTTCACGCGAGTCTCACATAGATATTTTAGCTACTAAAATTGGAATAGATCCTTTAGAATTTAGACTTAAGAATATATCCGAACCAAAATTGGAAAGAACACTTCGTTTGGCCGCTAAAACTTTTGGATACACTTCTGCTAAAACAGGCCATAACAGAGGATGCGGAATTGCTTTAGGATATGACGCAGGTACCTATGTTGCCATAATTGCTGAGGTAGAGGTAAATCCAGTTACAGGTATTGTTACACCTTTAAGAATAGTTTGCGCACAAGATATGGGACAAGTTGTAAATCCACATGGAGCAACAGTTCAGACAGTTGGAGGCATTACAATGGGATTAGGTTATGCTCTTTATGAAAATATACAATTTAATGGAGGGGAAGTAAAAACAAATAATTTCCACAATTATGAAATTACACGTTTTGCGGTTACACCACCAATTGAAGCAGTGTTTATTGATGATATGGATTCACCTCCTCAAGGTGGCGGTGAACCAGCCATTATTTGTGTTGGAGGAGCTATAGCAAATGCAATTTTCCACGCATCAGGAGCAAGAGTGAACCAAATGCCTATTACTCCTGAAAGAATTTTAAGCGCATTAAAAAAATAAAATAATTTATTCCATCAATCGATAAAATGTAAATTCGTAATGGCGCATCAACTCTGGGTGCGCTATTTTTATGAGGTCTTTTAACACTAAATCAGGTCGGGTAGGAGCAGTTTCAAAATATATATATCCACCAGTTTTTCCACGTAAATGAGCATGAGAATAAACTTGTTTCTTTTGCAACGCACCAAAATATTTATATAAACTGTTACTTTTTGACAATTCATCAACTGTTGGGTAAATACCTGGACTAATCCAAATATCAGCATTTTTAGCTTTATTTAATACGGTTTCAATACTTAAAGATAGACTTCCGGTTCCTTCAGTTTCACTCCACAAATAATCAATATTAGCATCTTTTAATATCTGCGCTTCCAAACTTTTACCTGCAGGTAAATTCCATACGTCATTAAATACAATACCTGATAATACAGTTGGTCGATTGGCAGCTTTATTAGCAATTTTAACAGCATCTAAATAATTATTTTCGATTTTTTTAAACAAGCTATCAGCCTTTTTTTGTTGATTAAATAAAGCCCCGAATAACTTAATCCACTCAGTTCTACCCAAAGGAGATTCTTCTAACCAATCTGAATTTACTAATATGTTAAAACCTTTTTTATCAAGCTCTTGCATAGTCTTATTTGAACCAGTAATTTCAAAAGACATTATTAAATCTGGCTTTATTGTAAGAAGAATTTCAGTATTTAATTGTTGAACATTTCCTAATTCTTTTACCAATCCACTATCAATTCTCTGTCTTGTTTTTTCAGAAGAAACAAAATAGGTTTGTGGAAATCCAATTAATGCATTTTCTACTCCTAAAAATTCCAACATTGCAATATGTGTTGTGCTAGTAACAATAATTTTTTGAATTGGAGTTCTAATTACCTTTTCTTCTTTTAAAATCTTGGGGATTTCTATTTCAGCATCAACTAAAAAATAAATAATTTCTTGTTGATTGATTGGATTTTTAATAATTACTTTTTGATAATCATCAAATTCAATTATTTGAAAATTTTTAGCATATTTTAAGGATGATGGGATTGTTTCATCAATGGTTTCTTTTTCTTTGTTTGGATTAGTATGACAACTAAAAACAAAAATTGAAATCAATAAATATTTCAAAAACTGGTACATTAATTATATGTTTAAAAAAATAGCCGTTATAAAACGGCTATAAAATTAGTCTGTATAAATTTCATTGTGCTGTTCTTGTACTCTGATAAAAGTAGTTCTTTTAGTCAGTTCTTTTAAATGAGATGCGCCAACATAGGTACAAGTAGAGCGAATTCCACCTAAAATATCTTGCACTGTATTTTCAACTTTTCCTTTATAAGGAACTTTTACTGTTTTTCCTTCAGATGCACGGTATTCAGCAATTTCTCCAACATGTTTTTTCATGGCGGTTTCAGAACTCATGCCATAAAATTGTTTAAATTTCTTACCATTTTCTTCAATTATTTGGCCACCACTTTCTTCATGACCAGAAAACATGCCTCCTAACATTACAAAATCTGCACCACCACCAAATGCCTTAGCAACATCTCCAGGAACAACGCAACCACCGTCAGAAATAATTTGTCCACCTAATCCGTGTGCAGCATCTGCACATTCAATGATAGCAGATAGTTGTGGATATCCAACACCTGTTTTTATTCTTGTTGTACAAACTGAACCGGGCCCAATTCCTACCTTAATTATATCAGCACCCGATAATAATAATTCTTCCACCATTTCACCAGTAACAACATTTCCTGCAATAATTACTTTATCAGGATATTTATTTCGAGTACGTTTTACAAATTCAACAAAATGTTCAGCATAACCATTAGCTACGTCAATACAAATAAATTGGAGTTTAGGAAATTCCTTTACAATTTGCCCTAATTTCTCCTCATCTTTTTTTCCGATACCAGTACTAACTGCAATATAATTAAGTACAGAATCATCTATAGAATTTATAAATTGATTCCATTCTTCAAAAGTGTAATGCTTATGTATAGCAGTAATAATTTTAAATTTGGATAATTTTTTAGCCATTTCAAAAGTACCAACCATATCCATATTGGCTGCAATAATTGGCACACCTTCCCAGGTTGATTTAGTGTGTAGAAATTGAAACTTTCGAAGTAATGATACTTTAGAACGTGAATTTAAGGTTGATCGTTTTGGACGAATCATAACATCTTTAAATCCTAATTTAATATCCGATTCTATTCTCATGGTACTTTAATTATTAGTTATTTAAAACTTAAAATACTTTTTTTAAGTAATTCAATTTTTTACGAAGATAAAATTTTGAACGCAATTTTAAAGAATATTAATCGTAATAATTCCGAATAAAAAAATGAATAATAAAATGCTTAATTTCCAAAAAGAATGTGCTTTTCTTAATTCCATAAAATAAAAAACAACACCGTAAAATTTTAATACAGCAAGTACTATTATTATTTCTGATATATAATTCATTATAAAGCTATTAAAAGCCACTAATGCGCTTATAATTGTCAGAATTATTAATATGATTAATACTTTTAAATTAGATATCATTGCTTAGAAAATTAAATAAATTACAGGAAATAACAATAACCAAATTAGATCACACATGTGCCAAAAAGCAGCACTCGCTTCAAAATCTTCATTATTTATATTTTGAGCTTTCTTTTTTAGATTGTAGTATAAAACTCCTAAAATAACCATTCCAACTATTACATGAATCACGTGAAAAAGTGTTAGCAACCAATAAAATGAAAAGAAAGTATTGAAACTTATGGTTAATCCACCCTCCAATTTTTCATAATACTCAATACTTTTTAATCCTAAAAACAACAAACCACCCAGCATTGTTAATTGCAGTAACCATTTAGATTTTTGAATGTTTCCTACTTTAAAATGATGAACAGATTCTGCCATAAAATAGCCACTTGTTATAAGAAATAGGGTATTAATAGTTCCGTAGATTGTGTTTAACATCAATCTAGATTGATGAAATAGCGCTGGTTCAGATTTACTATAATATATCATAGCAATAATTGCCATTCCAAAAGTGATTAATTCAAGAAAAATAATAATCCACATTAGTATCCCACCTGGCGGATAGTAAAAATTTTTATAATTATTTGACATTAATGAATTGTTATTTTTGATGTTTAATTTTTTCGTACAATTTTACAAGAGAATTCAATAATTCTACTGGAGTTGTTAAAATTTGATAATGATTTTGACCAAACATTTGAGGTAAGTAGTATTTTGCCTGTGCTTCAATAGCTAATGCATACGAATTAATTTGACGTTCATTTAACTCTCTTAATGCTTGTTTAACATCGTTAATTCCATATTTTCCTTCATATTTATCATAATCATTTGGCTTACCATCAGAAATTAAAATCACCCATTTGTTTTTAGTAGAGCGCTGATCTAACAAAGCTCCAGAGTGTCTTAAAGCAGCTCCAATTCTGGTATAACCACTGGGTTCAACAACACCAACTTTATGTTTTGCCTTGTCCCAATTATCATCAAAACCTTTGATGGTTAGATAAGTCGAATTATTTCTGGTATTAGAATAAAAACAATCAATAGAAAAATCTATATTAAATTCATTTAAAATCTCTCCAAACAAGATTGAAACTTGTTTTTCTACATCAATAACTTTATTTCCAGCGGCATAAGCATCACTTGATAAACTAATATCTAATAGCAATAAAATGGATAAATCTTTTTCTACTTTTCTTTTTGATAAATAAATATTTTCTGAAGGTGTGTGTCCTGAATTTACATCGACAAATAAATCTGTAATAGCATCAATATCAAATTCTTCACCATCTGATTGACGTCTTTTTTGTTGGTATTTATTATTAACATTAGTCAACATTTTTCGCAAACCAATTAAGGTTGTATTGTTTTGTAAAATGGTTTTTTTATAATAGGCAACATCATTTTTTAAAACCGTTTTCGGATATACTTTACAGAAATCTTCCTTATAAGCACGTTTTGAATAATCCCATTCATCGTATTTTACATGATAGCCTATTGAATCAACTTCAGCACTTTCAGAAATCGTAGTATTCTCAATAAACTCAGCTTGATAAACTGAGTGTACCGCGTCATTTACCCGAACAGTATAACGCATATTTATTTCATCCAACGCATTTTGATGATCATTTAATTCATCTTCACCATCAAAATCTTTAAAGTTTCCGCCAAACTCTTCAGCAGTTTCAACTTTTTCAAATTGATGTTGTAAAACAGCGTCATCTTGTTGTTTTTTATCAATTTCCACTGAAATTATTTCTTCAACAGCATTCGATTTAATAATTGTTTTGGGTTTTTCTTCAGTTGCTTTTCTAATTTTATCGGCAATATTATTTAATTTATTTTCAGAATCATCTTCAGGAGTATTCTGCATCCATTTTCCATAAATAATACTAAAATCAGCTTGTTGGTTATTTTTAATTTTATTTTGATAATAATTATAAAAAGTTGAATGATAATCTTTTGTGATAGGAAATTGTTCAAATAAAATAGTAAGTACAAGATTAGAAGTTTCTAGTGCTTTTAATTGAGAATTTTCCAAATCGTGTTCCTCATTTTCTGTCCAATTCAAATTTAAATTCTTTTGAACAGCTAAGTAAAGTGTTCTAAATAAATAAAAAGATAGATTTTCTTCCGTTGTTTGAAATTCATCAAAATGGGAGGGAAGAAAAAAGTTATTATTTTTATATCCGCCTTCACGTTCAGCTTCATAAATATCAATTGCACAGCCAGTAATAGCTCTAGCAAAAATAGTTAGTCTTGGTTTTACTTCTGATAATTTAACGGAATATGTTTTACTTTCCTGCTTTTTCAAACTTCTTCTTTTGAAGAAAAAAGCAAATTTTGTAAAAAGATATTCATCTGGTTCAAACATTTTTTTTGGTATCAGGTATTCGGTATCTGGTATTTGGTAATAAATCTTGATACCAGATACTAGATACTAATTATTATATCATTAAATGACATAAATCTTTCAGTGCCGCTATTACTTCAAGGTCATCTGTTAAAGGCTCAACTACGGCTACATCAACAGAAAGTCTTTTAGGCAAACCACTATGAATTAGTTTAGCAGCATCGACTAACAATCGGGTAGAAACCGTTTCTGTTAATCCTAATTCGGTTAAATTTCTAATTTTTGTTCCAATATTTACTAGCTTTTTAGCATCTGAATTATCAATACCACTTTCATTAACAATAATTTCTGTTTCTATTTTAGCATCTGGATAATTAAATGATAGCGCAACAAAACGCTGTCTAGTTGAAGGTTTCAGCTCTTTAAATCCACGCTGATATCCAGGATTAAAAGAGGCTAAAAGCATAAAATCTTCATGAGCTTTTACAGTTTCACCTAACTTATCAATATAAAGTTCTCTTCTATGATCAGTAAGTGAATGAATTGCAACAATTACATCGGGTCGTGCCTCTGCAATTTCATCTAAATAAATAAATGCTCCTTCTTTCACTGCTTTTGTCAAAGGACCATCTAACCAAATAGTTTCTGCTCCTTTAATTATATACCTTCCTATTAAATCGGTAGAAGAAGTTTCTTCATGACAACTTATCGTGATTAATTTCTTGTTTAATTGAAATGCCATATACTCTATAAACCTTGATTTTCCAGTGCCCGTTGGGCCTTTTAATAAAATAGGCAAATTGTTCTTATTGGCATGTTCAAAAACGTCTACTTCTTTTCCAACAATATGATAATAAGGTGCTTGATTATTCATTGTTTATTTTTATATGATTTTAATAGAAAAACCAGATTTTTAGATAGTTGATTTATTTGTTGATAAAATCCTTTTCTAAAAATCTGGTTTATTATTTAATGATGATTAATTCTTTATTTCTAAAGCTTCATCAGTTGGTTGCCCGTGTTTAACAAAATCAACAATATACATAATTATACCTGTTGCAAATATGGAAGCACAAATTACTAATACTACAAAGTGAATACTAATTTCTTTTTGTACTTGCATAAAGTCCATTTTAAACTTTCTTTCTAAATATACCTGAGCTACCCCAGCTACTCCAAAAGCAACAGTCATTCCAATCATACCAATATTAGAAAGCCAAAATGCAGCTCTACCTGTTGCACTTTCGTAAAGTTTACGACCCGTCATATTTGGTAAACTATAGCTAATAATAGCTAAAACAATCATTCCATAAGCTCCCCAAAATGCTAAATGTCCGTGCATGGCTGTCACTAAAGTTCCATGAGTGTATAGATTTGTTTGTGGAAGGGTATGGGCAAATCCTAATAAACCCGCTCCAACAAATGCCACTATTGCAGCACCTAATGTCCAATAAAGTGCTAATTTGTTAGGATGTTTTTTCTCACCTTTTCTATACATATTGACAGCAAATAATGCCATTGCTAAAAACGCTAATGGTTCAAGAGCTGAGAATATTCCGCCTACAATTATCCAAATTTTATTGACACCAATGTAATAATAGTGATGTCCTGTACCTAAAACTCCTGAAAGAAAAGTTAAACCAACAATTACATATAACCATTTTTCAATAACTTCTCTATCTACACCTGTAAGTTTGATTAACAAGAATGACAAAATACCTCCCATAATTAATTCCCAAACACCTTCTACCCATAAATGTACAACCCACCAACGGAAAAAAGAATCTTTAACCTGACTGTCAAATGGTAACATACCGGGTAAATAGAGTAGGGCAGCAAATAAAAGTCCCATAGAAAGCACCAAAGCGGTAGTTGTTTGTCTTTTTCCTTTAAAAAGTGTAATTAAAATAAGCCCTAAAAAAAGCAATACATTTATAACTACTAAATAATCTAAAGGTCTTGGTATTTCTAAAAATTTTCTTCCTTCCCAAATATTAAAGTGAAAACCAATAATTGCGGTAACTCCAACTAAAGCTAAACTGATTAATTGAACATATGCTAATTTTACACTCACTAACTCTTTTTGAGCTTCTTCCGGAATTATATAATAAGCAGCTCCCATAAAACCAGATAATAACCAGACTACTAACAAGTTTGTATGTACTGCTCTTGCTGTATTAAAGGGAATAAACTCATGTAAATTATCAAAACCTATACGGGCAAATCCCATTATAAAACCATAGGTGATTTGTAATACCAGTAGTAGCATAGATAGGGCAAAAAACCAATAGGCTACTTTTTGTGATTTATATTTCATAATGTTTTCTTTTAGTTGTTAATTTTATCTTTAGCTAATGGAGAAACTACCCTGTCAAATCCATTTAAATCAATGTTAGCAATCCATTTAAAGAATTCTACAACATCTGATGCTTCTTGTTCGGTCATCCCATAGGCTACCATTTTTCTACCATTGAGTTGCCACGGCACTTTAGACATTAAAATACTTTTTAAAACCGCTTCTCCCTGTCCATCGTATCTGATATTTAATCTGTCTACGACTTTAGTTAATTCTGGAGCGTAATAAGCTCCTTCACCTAATAATGTATGACAACCCATACAGTTATTTTTTTCCCAGATTTTTTTACCTCTTACAGCAGATTCAGTAAGATCTTTTTCGTTTGATTGATCATTTGCTTTTGTAAATGAATAAATAGTAAGTCCTATAAAAATTAGAAACGTTACTAATGTACCACCTAGAAAGAAAGTCCTTGCTT
>JAUYUF010000221.1 GCA_030694835.1 Flavobacteriaceae bacterium
GCTGCTAATGATTATATTATTGTGGCACCAAATAGAAGAGGAATGCCAGGTCATGGTGTTACTTGGAATGCTGATATCAGTAAAGATTATGGTGGAGAAGTAATGGATGATTATCTATCAGCCATTGATGAAATATCAAAAGAATCGTATGTTGATAAATCTAGATTAGGTGCTATTGGAGCTAGTTTTGGTGGTTATTCTGTTTTTCAATTAGCAGGAATTCATGAAAATAGATTTAAAACTTTTATCAGTCACGATGGAATTTTTAACTGGCAGAGTATGTATGGAACAACTGAAGAAATGTGGTTTGTTAATTGGGATTTAGGTGGTGCGTATTGGGAAAAAGAAAATACAGTTGCACAAAAATCATATGGAAAATTCAATCCAATTAATCATGTAAACAAATGGAATACACCTATAATGATTATACAAGGAGGAAAAGATTATAGAGTTCCTATCGGACAAGCTCTTGAGGCATTTCAAGTAGCACAATTAAAAGGAATCAAAAGTAGATTAATCTATTTACCAAATGAAAATCATTGGGTTTTAGATACTCAAAATGCGATGGTTTGGCATCGAGAATTTTATAAATGGTTAAAAGAAACCCTGTAATTTTTTTAAAAGGAAATCCATAAATGTAGATTTCCTTTTTCACACTTTTTTAACTTCTTTTTACTCGATAATCATTATCATTGTATATGCAAAAAAATATTCTTCTTCTTGGTTTCTTGCTCTTTTCTATAATTATTTTTTCTCAAGAAAAAGAAAAAATAAAACATCTTAAAGGACAAATTATTCATAATGAAACTAAAGAACCTTTACAGAATGCTCATATTATTAATTTAAATACTGTTATTGGAACAATAACAGATAGTAAAGGAAATTTTGAGTTAAATACAGTTGCTAATGACACCATCTATGTTTCTTTTCTTGGGTTTCAATCTATAAAAATAAAAATAACTAATGATTTATTGAAAGGAAATGAAGTCATAATTTCTTTACATGAAACAACTCAGGAAATTAAAGAAGTTGTAGTAAAATCGCATAAGTTAATCGGTGTTTTAGAAATAGATGCTAAAAATATTCCTAAAGATTTGTATACTCGAATACATATTGATGGTATATCTCAAACTTATGAAGTTGGAGTTGCAAGAGCAAAATCATATGATTCGCCAGTTGCAGCTATTTTTCAACCAATTGATTTCTTTTACAATCAATTTGGTAAAAAACCTTTACAGCTCAAAAAGTTAAGAAAACTGAAAGAAGATGATCAATTAAGAGCTATCATGGAGCAAAAATTCAATCGTGAGATTATGATGGAGTACTTAAATATGGATTATGCAGAGCTCAATGAATTATTAAATAATTGTAACTATTCTGAATATTTCATCAAAAAGGCAAGTGATTTACAAATTATTGAAGCCCTTTTAGAATGTTTTGAAAATTATAAAGCCGTTAAAAAAGGCTCTACAATAAAAAATTAAAAGCTTATTTAATTAAAAAGAGGCTGTTTCACAAGTTGAGAAACAGCCTCTTTTTCTATTTATATATGGACTCCTGTTAGATACAATAACTTAAATATTCAATTCTCAGGGACTTATTTTAGTTATGAGAAGGCTTCTTTCAGTTTAGTTATTTCCTAATATTAAAGGAAGTCCGTCTTTTCCAGACCCAACTACAACAACTTTAGTATTGGGTGATTTTGCTAACTGTAAAGTCGCTTCAATCCCTTTATCTCTTAAGATTTTATCATTTAAAGATTCGCTTAAAATACGATTAGCATCAGATTTACCTCTTGCTTCAATTCTTTGACGTTCAGCTTCTTTAGTAGCTTTTTCTAATCGAAATACATATTCTAACGATTCTTGCTCTTGCCCTAATTTATTCTCGATAGCTGTTTTTATTGTTTGTGGTAAAGTAACATCTCTAACCAAAACTTCATTTAACTGTACATGTTGATTATCAAGAATTTTCTTAGCTTCATCATAAATCTCTGCCTGAATAGCATCCCGTTTTGATGAATAAATTTGTTCTGGTGTGTAACGACCTACAACACTACGCGTTGCAGATCTAATTGCGGGTTGAATTACACGTTCCAAATAATTTTCTCCACGGGTTCTGTGTAACAATCCTAATTCAG
>JAUYUF010000098.1 GCA_030694835.1 Flavobacteriaceae bacterium
CTTTTTCAACCATTTTACCCAATGCTACAGAAGCATCATTTGAATATTTAGAACCTATTCTTGATTCTAATTTAATTAGTTCATTAAATGCAGCACCAGATTTAGCAAAATTATCAGTGTTACCTCCTGTACCATAATAGGCTTGACCTTTTAAAAAATAAAACTTTGCTTTTGTTTTATCGTCGGCATTAACAATTAAAGCATCAGCTTGTTCAATTGCAGCTATTGCAGCCGGGAAGTTTTGATTTTTAATTTCTTTTTCTGCGGTCTTTATTTCCTCTTTTTGAGCCGTTATTGTTAGCCCAATCAAAAGAGCGGATAAGAATATAAGTTGTTTTCTCATTTTGATATTAATTTGTGTTAATAATTGAATTTAATTATTGATTTTAAAATTATTCATTTTCGTTTTCAATTACTGTGCCATTCTCACCATCATCATCGGGCATTACTTTGGCAACTGCTGCAATTGAATCATTTTCTTTGATATTAATAAGTTTAACTCCTTGTGTAGCTCTACCCATCACTCTTAAATCTGTTACTGCAATTCTAATGGTTAATCCGGATTTATTAATAATCATTAAATCATCTTCATCTAATACATTTTTAATAGCAACTAATGAACCAGTTTTGTCAGTAACATTAATAGTTTTAACTCCTTTACCTCCACGATTTGTAATTCGATAATCATCTAAACTAGATTGCTTACCATAACCTTTTTCAGAAACCACTAATATATTACTAGTCATATCTTCAACAGCTACCATACCAATTACTTCATCGTTTTCATCAGCTAAAGTAATTCCACGAACACCTGATGCATTTCTACCCATCGGACGTGTTTTACTCTCTTCAAAACGGATACATTTACCTGATTTTAAAGCCAATAAAACTTGACTTTCACCAGTTGTTAGTTTAGCTTCTAATAGTTCATCATCTTCACGAATGGTAATCGCATTGATACCGTTAACTCTTGGTCTTGAGTACTGTTCTAAAGTTGTCTTTTTAACAATACCTTTTTTGGTGGCCATGATAATATAATTGTTATTCACATATTCGGTATCTCGTAAATCTTGGGTTACTAAAAATGCTTTCACTTTATCATCTGGCTCAATATTTATTAAGTTTTGAATGGCTCTTCCTTTAGAAGTTTTACTTCCCTCTGGAATTTCAAAAACACGCATCCAAAATACTTTACCTTTTTGTGTGAAGAACAACATATATTGATGATTTGTACCAACAAACATATGCTCTAAAAAGTCTTCACTTCTAGTAGCAACACCTTTTTGACCTACTCCTCCTCTATTTTGAGTTTTGTATTCAACAAGTGGTGTACGCTTGATATAACCTGCATGAGAAACAGTAACTACAACGCTTGAATCTGGAATCATATCTTCGATACTCATATCTCCACCAGAATATTCAATTTTAGAGCGTCTTTCATCGCCATATTTATCTCGAATAGCAATTAATTCATCCTTAATAATCTGCATTCTTCTAACTTCATTCGCTAAAATATCTTTTAAATCTTCAATTAATTTAATAATATCTTCATATTCAGCTCTTAACTTATCTTGCTCTAAACCAGTTAACTGACGCAATCTCATTTCAACAATAGCTTTCGCTTGAATCTCTGAAAATTTAAATCGATCAATTAAATTATTCTTAGCTGCATCAGCATTTTCAGAAGCTCTAATAATTTTGATTACTTCATCAATATTATCACTTGCAATAATTAATCCTTCTAAAATATGTGCGCGTTCTTCTGCTTTTTTTAATTCAAATTGTGTTCTACGAACTACAACTTCATGTCTGTGTTCAACAAAATATTTAATCAGCAGTTTAAGATTCAACATTCTTGGTCTACCATTAACCAATGCAATATTATTAACACTGAATGATTGTTGTAAAGCAGTGTGTTTAAATAAATTATTCAAAACAACATTTGGAACTGCATCTCTTTTTAAAATATAAACAACACGCATTCCGTTACGGTCTGATTCGTCTCTAATATTAGAAATTCCTTCTAATTTCTTTTCATTAACTAAATCAGCTGTCTTTTTAATCATATCAGCTTTATTAACCTGATATGGAATTTCAGAAACAATGATACAATCACGTCCATTTTCTTCAACAAACTGTGTTTTGGCACGCATAACAATACGACCTCTTCCAGTTTCAAAAGCATCTTTTACCCCTTCATAACCGTAGATAATTCCTCCTGTTGGAAAATCTGGAGCTTTAACATGCTGCATTAATTCACTAATTTCTATATCATTATTTTCGATATAAGCAACCGTACCATTGATAACTTCTGTTAAATTATGAGGTGCCATATTAGTAGCCATACCTACTGCAATACCTGAAGCTCCATTCACTAATAAATTAGGAATTCTAGTAGGTAATACAGTTGGCTCAAGTAAAGTATCGTCAAAATTGAGTTTATGATCAACAGTATCTTTATCAATGTCAGCTAGCATTTCTTCTGACATTTTTTGCATCCTTACCTCTGTATAACGCATTGCTGCTGG
>JAUYUF010000231.1 GCA_030694835.1 Flavobacteriaceae bacterium
ATATTAGCTTCGTATATAACAGCCGAAGCCATCATTTCATCAGTTACCACAGGATCTACAACTGCCTGTGCAACTTCTTTTTTACATGCAGTCAATAAGACAAGTAAACTTACTGCAAAAAGTATTTTTTTCATGGTTTAAATATTTAGTTGTTTAATTTAATAATTATTTTTTTTGGTTGATTTTTTGATACAAATATTTTTAATTCGAGTTCCTTAGTTTGCTCATTCCAAATGAAAGATGAAGATTTTTTATTGACATGTATTCGTTTTGGTTTTTTCTTTAAATTATGAACTGTAACGGTAATAGTTTTTGAAGTTGGATTATAATCCAATCCACTTTTATGATTAATTAAAAGCTCTAACTTCTTACTATCAACAACACTTTCAAATGAAAACAATTCATATTGTCCATTTTCAAACGTATTTACAGTTTTACCGTCATCATGGTATAATTGTCCGTTACTTATTTTGGTTGATTCATCAAAATAAAAATGTAAATCAAACTGATTTAGCGAATAATCATCGGTGGTTTGAATGGTTTTAATCATCGGTATAAAAGAACCTCCACGAACAAATGTGGGAATATGATCTTCTTTTACTTCTACTATTTGAGTTGTGCCACCAGCATATTTCTGACTAGTATAGAAATCAAACCAATTATTAGCAACAGGAAAATAAACTTCTTTTTCTTTTAAGCCTGCAAAAGTAATGGGTGCGACTAAAAATGAATCACCCCATAAATACACATCTGATTTTTCTAAAAGTGGTGTATTTTCTTTTTCTTCAAAAAATAAGGGACGCATTAATGGTTTGCCAAATTGATTATTTTCGAACATTAACGTATAATTATACGGTAATAATTGATAGCGCAATTCAATCGATTTTTTGGCAAGTGACTTCGTTTTCGCATCGTGAAAAACAGGCTCAGGTGCAATATGTTCTTGCGCATGTGGACGGTAAATGGGTTGAAAAACTCCGTACTGCAACCAACGAGTGTATAATTCAGAATCAAAAACTTCGCCACCTGCAAATCCGCCTAAATCTGAGTGCATATAAGCTAAACCTTGCATTCCCATTTGCAGTGCAATTTCAGTTTGCGGTTGTAATCCGCCCCAACTTCTACTCACATCTCCAGACCATGGAATCATGCCGTATTTTTGAGAACCCGAATAACCAGCACGCATTAAAATAAAGGGTCGTTCTGTTGCAAAATCTTTTTGATGACCTTCATAAATTAATTTAGCCCAATCGTGCCCATAAATATTATGAACTTCATCAGCGGTTCCTGTGGCATGAATTAAATCGGATGGATGTACTTCAGGTTCACCCAAATCTCCCCACCAACCACTTACTCCTATTTTAGTCAGATCTTTATAAATATTCCAAAACCAATCCTTAGCTTTAGGATTGTATATATCTATAATTCCGGTATTTCCAAAATAAAAATCATAGCGATAAGATTCTCCTGTTTTTGTTTTTCCTAGAAATCCATTTTTATCTGCCTCTTCCCATTTTTTAGAAGTAGTTAAAATAAAAGGTTCAGAAACTAATATAGTTTTTACACCTATTTCTTTAAAATCAGCCATCATTTTTTCGGGTGCAGGAAATGAATCTTTTAAAAATTCAAAGTTACCCATATGACCTTGGATGTCTTTTCCAAACCAATAAATATCAATAATAACAGCATCTAACGGTATTTTATCTTCCTTAAATTTCTGAACAGTTTCTCTAACTTCCTTCTCAGAATGATATCCAAATCTACTGGAGAAATTACCTAACGCCCATCGCGGTAACATCGGTTGTTTTCCAGTTAAATGGGTGTATTGATTTATTAAGTCATACCAATTTTCACCAGCAATTACCTGATAGGTTTTTCTTCCACTGATAGATTCATACGCCAAGGTGTTATTTTTCTGACTGTCTAAATCTAAATAACCAATTGGAGCATTATCAAAGTGAACAGCATAAATTTTAGAAGACAAAACCAATGGCATTGTATAATTCATCAATTCAGATTTGGTCTCATAACCGTAATGTGCCCTATTGTATAATTGTAGTTTATTTCCGCGACGATTCATTCCTAAAACACGTGCTCCACCGCCATATAAGACTTCATCATTAGTTAAATTAAAATCAATGCTAAATGATTTTTCGCCAGATTGATAACCCATTTTTTCAGAAATCAACTCTTTTCCTTTATAAAAATATGTAATTTTAAAAGGTGATTTTTCAATTTTAAGCGAAAGTCCTTTTGAAGTAAATAAAAGATATGAAGGAAAATCTACTACTGAAGCATTTATATATTGAGATTCCAATGAAACAGTATGCGAAGTTGAATTAAATTCTTCTCCATTTGGTATAAATGAAGTTTCAAAAACATTTTCGTTATACGTTTTTATAAGATAGATTCCATCACTTGTATTAACTTCTATTTGCTGATTGGCTTGCGTATAACCTTTGTAAATTCTAGTTGGGTTTTGCGCATAAATCAACAACCCAATAAAAATTATTAGAATTGACAAATGATTTTTTAGGTTTCGGTTTATTTTAAGTAATATCATTTTTTAACTATTTTAACTCAATAATCAAAGAAGATTTCCCTGGAATTACCATTGTTTCTTTTGATAAATCAACTGGTATTTCCGTCATAATTTCAAATCCTTTTGTAGAATATTGTATACTTTCTTTAAATCGATTTAAAGAAATAGTTTGTTCTTTTGGACTATTATTTATTACTACCATTACTTTTTCATTATCATTATAACGAAAATATACATAAACATTATTTTCAGGTAAATATTGAGTCGTTTTCCCAAAATGAATTACAGATTTTCCTTTTCTCCAGTTGAATAATTTACTTGTAAAGTCGAATAATTCTTTTTGTTGAGCAGTTCTTCCTTCTGCTTTAAAAGCATTGTTTAAATCGCCTGCCCAACCACCAGGAAAATCTCTTCTGATATCACCATCACCTTTATTTTTATCGCCTGTCATGCCTATTTCTGAACCATAATAAAGTTGTGGAATCCCACGAACCGTGGCAATTAAGGTCATGGCTAATTGGTATTTTTTTGCATCATCTTTATATAAATGATGAATTCTGGGTGTATCGTGATTTTCTGCAAAAACCATAATATTATTGATATCTGGATATAAAAAATCATTTACAAAATTCTCGTACACCTTAATCATTCCATCATTCCAATTCGGATTTTCCTCATTAAAAACCGTTATGATAGCATCGTGTAAGGTAAAGTCCATCACACTCGGTAAATTAGAATTATAACTTTGAATAGCTCCAATTTTACTGTCTTTTTGCCAATAGGATATTTGAGCTTGATCGTGCATCCAAACTTCACCAACAATATTAAAGTTAGGATATTCATCCATGATGGATTTAGTCCATTTAGCAATCGCTACTTTATCATTATAGGAATAGGTATCAACTCTTAATCCATCTAAACCAGCATATTCTATCCACCAAATTGCATTTTGAGTTAAGTAATTTAACACCAACGGATTGCTCTGATTTAAATCGGGCATGGTCGATACAAACCAACCATCCATACAATATTTAGCATCAATTTTAGAGGCATTTGGATCGTATTGAGTGGTCATACGGTAATTAGAATTCGCATAACCCGGAAACTGATGAATCCAAGTATAAGTAGGCAAATCGTTCATCATCCAATGCTTGATACCCCAATGATTAGTTACATAATCCATGATGAGTTTCATATCACGTTGGTGCATTTCATCTGCCAAACGTTTATAATCTTCGTTGGTTCCGTAACGCGGATCCATTTTATAAACATCAGATTGCGCATAAGTATGATAGGAATATTTATTATCATTATCTTCTAATAGTGGTGTACTCCAAATAGCAGTTGCACCTAATTCTTTAATATAATCTAATTGATTGATAATTCCTTGAATATCGCCTCCATGGCGTCCACCAATATATTCTCTATTTAATTTTTCAGTCAGTTGTGGATGTGAATCATTAGCGGGATTTCCATTAGTA
>JAUYUF010000244.1 GCA_030694835.1 Flavobacteriaceae bacterium
ACCTGAAATTCCTGCATCAGAAAATATGACAATTGATGATAATGGAGTTATTTCAGGATTATCATAATAACAAAATGTTAGTTCAACAAAAAAGCCACGCATTGCGTGGCTTTTTTGTTCTAATAAAGAAAATTTATAAAACATTTTTTAAATCGTCGTTCATAGCTCTAACACCTTCTGCGCTTTTAATGAATAAAGCTTTTTCAACATCATTTAATTTAACATCAATAATTTGTTCAATTCCATTTTTTCCTATAATACAAGGAACACCTAAGCAAATATCTTTTTGACCATATTCACCTTCTAATAAAGCAGAACAAGGAACTAATTTTTTCTGGTTGCAAGCTATAGATTGTGCTAAAACAGAAACTGCCGCACCTGGTGCGTACCAGGCGCTAGTTCCTAAAAGTTTAGTTAAAGTTGCTCCTCCAACCATTGTTTCAGCACTAACTTTTTCTAATTGCTCAGCAGATAAAAATTGTGTAACAGGAACTCCATTTCTTACTGATAATCTAGTTAATGGAATCATTCCAGTATCACTGTGTCCGCCAATTACCATTCCATCTACATCAGATGCTGGGCAATCTAAAGCTTCGCTTAAACGGTATTTAAAACGAGCACTATCTAATGCTCCACCCATACCAATAATTCTGTTTTTAGGTAAATTAGTAGCTTTATGAACCAAATAAGTCATTGTATCCATAGGATTACTTACAACAATGATTATTGTGTTTGGTGAATATTGAATTAAACTTGAACTAACAGTATTTACAATACCTGCATTAATTCCGATTAATTCTTCACGAGTCATTCCTGGTTTTCTTGGAATTCCACTAGTAATCACAACCACATCGCTACCAGCAGTTTTAGAATAATCTCCTGTTGTACCTGTTATTTTAGTGTCAAATCCATTTAAAGTGGCAGTTTGCATAAGATCCATAGCTTTACCTTCAGCAAAACCTTCTTTAATATCTACTAATACTACTTCTGAAGCGAAGTTTTTAATGGCAATGTACTCAGCGCAACTTGCGCCAACAGCACCTGCTCCAACTATTGTTATTTTCATGATATGAGATTTATAAAATTTGTTTATCAAATATAGCAAGAAACACGAAAAAAACAGTTACATAAGTTGCTGAATTTGTATGGATAAAGTGTTAAAAGTGATAAAAATACTGGTATGGTAATTATAGGATAAAATAGTTGCAATAAATTATACTTTATTAAATACGATCAAAAGAAAATGCGAATATATTAATATTCGCATTTATAAATAAAGTTAATAGATGGTTATTTAAGCATCAATCTTTGCGTAAACAGCATTTTTTTCGATGAATTCTCTTCGTGGTGGAACTTCGTCGCCCATCAACATGGAGAATACTCTATCAGCTTCTGTTAAATTATCAATAGTTATTTGACGTAATGTTCTAAATTCAGGATTCATAGTGGTATCCCAAAGTTGTTCTGCGTTCATTTCTCCAAGACCTTTATATCTTTGAATTAATGCTCCGCCACCCATTTTTTGAACTATCATATCACGCTGGTTGTCATCCCAAGCATATTCTTTTTTCTGTCCTTTTTTAACAAGGTAAAGTGGAGGGGTAGCTATAAAAATATGACCACCTTCAATCAATTCTCTCATATATCGGAAGAAAAAAGTAAGAATTAGTGTAGCAATGTGACTACCATCAACATCGGCATCACACATAATAACTACTTTGTGATATCTTAATTTTTCTATATTTAATGCTTTGCTATCTTCTTCAGTTCCGATAGAAACACCTAAAGCTGTAAACATGTTTTTGATCTCTTCGTTTTCAAAAACTTTATGTTGCATTGCTTTTTCTACGTTTAGAATTTTTCCTCTTAAAGGTAAAATGGCTTGGAAATTACGATCACGACCTTGTTTGGCTGTTCCTCCCGCAGAGTCGCCCTCAACCAAGAAAATTTCACACATTGATGGATCGGTTTCTGAACAATCGCTTAATTTACCTGGTAAACCGCCGATTGATAAAACAGATTTACGTTGAACCATTTCTCTTGCTTTTCTAGCAGCATGACGTGCTTGAGCAGCTAAAATTACTTTTTGAACTATGATGCGAGCATCATTTGGATTTTCTTCTAAATAATTTGTCAACATTTCAGATACTGCCTGACTTACAGCTGCTGTAACTTCTTTGTTTCCAAGTTTAGTTTTAGTTTGTCCTTCAAATTGTGGTTCTGCAACTTTAACAGAAATAATTGCTGTTAAACCTTCTCTAAAATCATCACCTGCAATATCAAATTTCAGTTTATCAAGCATTCCTGATGAATCCGCATATTTTTTTAAAGTAGTTGTTAGACCTCGTCTGAATCCGGCTAAATGCGTTCCTCCTTCGTGAGTATTAATGTTGTTTACATAGGAATGTAAATTTTCATTATAAGAAGTATTATAAACCATAGCAACTTCAACAGGAATGCCTCCTTTATCACCTTCCATACTAATAACGCCAGAAGTTAATCTTTCGCGAGTTCCGTCTAAATATTCTATAAATTCAACTAATCCTTTTTCACTTTTGAAAGTTTCATTAATAAAAGCACCTTCATCATCTTTATTTCTATAATCTGTTATGGAAATTATTAAGCCTTTATTTAAATAAGAAAGTTCTCTTAATCTAGCAGAAAGCGTGTCGTAATTAAAAATGATTTCAGTGTGAAAGATGCTGTCATCTGCCCAAAAAGTTACCTCAGTTCCTCTTTCAGAGGATTCTCCAATTAATCTTACAGGATAAATTGCTTTTCCAAATTCGTATTCTTGTTCCCATATTTTTCCATCTCTGTAAACAGTAGCTTTTAAATGTTTTGAAAGTGCATTTACAACTGAAACACCCACGCCGTGCAAACCTCCAGAAACTTTGTAAGAATCTTTATCAAATTTACCTCCAGCTCCTATTTTGGTCATTACTACTTCAAGAGCAGAAACACCTTCTTTTTTGTGCATGTCAACTGGAATTCCACGTCCATCATCTCTTACGGTAAGTGAATTATCTTCATTGATAAAAACATCAATTTTTTCACAATGACCAGCCATTGCTTCATCAATGGAATTGTCAATTACTTCATAAACCAGGTGATGCAATCCTCTTACTCCAATATCACCAATGTACATAGATGGTCTCTTACGTACGTGTTCCATGCCTTCTAACGCTTGGATACTGTCAGCAGAATAGCTATTTTTATTTAATTCTTCGCTCATATATTTCAGTCTTTTTAATGAAGATTTTTAAAACGTACAAATATACTAAAAGTCTATGTTTTTATAGGATTTTCAAATTCAATATCATTATAAGTTATCAACAATTTAATAGTAATAAAAATAGTTTACTGATTGTATAAATATTATGGTATTCCTAAAATATTGATGATTTTGTTTTATTTAATTAAAATCGTGATGTAAATTTGTGCTTGAAATTATAAAATCTATTATTATGTCAGAGTCAAGGTCAGCTTCAAGACGTTATTATGATAAAATTCAAAAAGTTGTTGATATTCAAACTAAAATTATCTACTTTTTAATCAGTATAATTTTTGCTTTTGGAATCACCTATGCGCTAAATAATCCAGATTTAAATAGGGCACAAATTTATGTGTTGTTTTTATTGTTTTTAGCAATTGGTTTATGGTTATCAGAAGCTGTACCTCCTTTTGCCGTTGGTTTAATGATTTTTGGATTTTTGGTTTTAGGTTTGGGTCATTTTTATAGTGATATGGATTCTGAAAACGCTGCTTTATATGTTCAAAAATATATTCAAACATGGTCTAATAGTGTGATATGGCTGATGTTAGGAGGTTTCTTCATTGCGGAAGCGCTTCAAAAGGTGAATTTAGATAAACTAATATTTAAGTTGTCAATTTCAAAATTTGGAACCAAACCAAAATATGTTTTATTAGGTATTATGCTTACTACGGCATTATTCTCTATGTTAATGTCTAATACAGCCACTACTGCCATGATGGTTGCGTCAGTACTTCCGTTTATCAATACTTTAGATGATAATGCACCTTTTTCTAAAGCAATTTTAATTGGTATTCCTGCGGCAGCTTCATTTGGTGGAATGGGAACAATTATTGGTTCTCCTCCTAACGCTATTGCTGTTGAAGCCTTAACAAGTCATGGAATTCAATTTGGTTTTTTAGAATGGATGCTTGTTGGATTTCCAATCGCTATTATTTTAGTATTGTTATTCTGGTTATTTTTAATCAAAAGATATATTCCAAAAATTGATTATATCGATTTAAGTTATTTAACTGATGATAGTTCTGAAAACAGTACTAAACTATTTAAACTTAAAAAACGAATTGTTATTATTATAGTTATTTTAACTTTATTATTATGGTTAACTACTAATTTTCATGGTATTCCCGCATCCGCAATTTCACTTTTACCAATTATATTATTAACGATGTTTAGTATAGTTACAAGTGATGATGTTAGAAAATTGCCATGGGATACACTGATGTTAGTTGCAGGTGGTTTATCACTTGGACTTGCTATAAAAGAGACTGGATTAGCTGCTTATTATGTAACTAAAATTCAAGATTACAATTTAAATATGATGGCTATTATCATAGGTTTTTCATTGCTTACAGTAATTATGTCTAATATTATGAGTAATACTGCTGCTACTACTTTGTTAATTCCGATTGCTATAATTTTAGCGTCCAATTCATCTCCCTTAATTTTTTCATTGATAATTGGATTTAGTGCTTCTACTGCTTTATTTTTTCCAATATCTACTCCGCCAAATGCAATAGCATTTAGTACTGGTAAAATTGATCAAAAAGATTTCAGAGGAGGAGGTTTGTTTGCCGGTATTGTAGGTCCGATAATAATAATATCAATAATAATGTTATTTTATTATTTAAAATATTAAAAAAATCAAGTTGATTTCTTTGGAATAATTTGATGGTGTTCTAATTCTTTTATGATTGATTTTGAATGCTGATACATAGTTTCATTTAATTTTAATGGATTAATTATTTTTATAACACCAGCCCAAACAAAAGTTTTATCAGATTTACAATTTATTGTATAAAGAGAACTTTCAAAGTTGTAATATTTAAAATCGCTATAATAATTTGGAAATATTATTGCATCCTGATTGTAATTAAAATAGTTGTTAAACCGATACCATTCGTGATAGATTTTATAATAATCTTTTTTATAATCAAGTTGTTTTTCAACCCCTTTAATTGATGTTACAAAAATGGCGTCAAAACCATCTTCCATTAATTTTTCATCAAATCTTTTTAATTCTTTCTCTGATTTTTTACTGATAAGAAATTGATTATTATATTTTTTACTACAAGAATAAGATGTTAAACCTCTCTCTTTAAATTCAGAATTAAAACAATCCTCAATACTTTTTCTATTAATAATGTCATTACAGATAGTTAAAACAAGAATTTTTGAAGGTTTAAAATGGACATATTTCGGATTTTTCCAACTAGAATCAACCGAAATAAATTGATAATATTCTAATGGTAAAACAGAACAGCCTATCAATAAAAAACTAATGAAAGGAATTTTTAAATTCATAATAAATTGATATCTATCAGAGTTATGGTGTAAATATGTTTTGTCAAACGATTTACATCAGCTACAATATTGATTTTAATCAAAAAATCCTGCTTTTTAGCAGGATTTTCTTAGGCACTTAATTTTGTCTTTTTTAAAGCGATAGATGTGTCAGATTGTGAGTGTGCTTCATTGGCTCTACCTGAAGGATCTGTATTTTCCTGCCATTTAGGAATCCATTTCAGTACCGTTTTAGCAGCAGTTTCTTGCGGGAAATGTTCGTGGAAAATACTTCTGTAATAATAAGCTTCTTTGGTTGTTGGAGTGTTGTGTGGATAAATTTCATGCGCAGTTGCCAATTGTTTATCTGTTACCTGTGATTCTCCAAAAGCTATTAATTGATCAATCCAACTATATCCAACACCATCAGAGAATTGTTCTTTTTGTCTCCATAATATTTCAGTCGGTAAAAATGGATTTTCAGGGGTGTCAAATGCTTTT